>JAZKZU010000152.1:0-3046 GCA_045612825.1 Eubacteriales bacterium | reverse complement strand
GGAGGCGGCATGGAACATCAGTTCGGTACCGGGGATGCCGAGGACATCCATAGCAAACCGATCGGCCTGATTCATTTGTTTGGCTGTGCAAACACGCATCCTCACACCACCTTTATTGCCCATTGATCGCAGACACGGCTGCAATACCCGCAGAGTACGCACCTTTCATTCGGGACGGCTTTGCCGTTTACGATATCAATGCCGTGATTGATACAACGGGCGGCGCAAGCACCGCAACCGACACACCAATCATCGATATGTAACTGCCGCTTCTTCTGCTGTAAGGCTTTGAGATTTTGCTCAGAGAAAGTACCTTTCTCCATAAATTCGATATTGGCATCGACCTCATCGATCGACTGCATCCCGATACAAACGCTGTGTTTATACGGGAAAGAAAAGGCGTATTGCAGGTTTTCCTGCGCGGAAGAAAACAGATTCCCGCCGCCGAGCGGCTTCATGGTATAGATGCCCTTTCCGGCTTCATGGGCCGATTTAAGCGCCTGTTCCATCTCCTCACGAGTGCCGTCCACAATGCCGAGCCCCGCTTTATTGAGCAAGGGGTGGACAACATCAATATAGTCAGCACCTGCGGCGGCACGGACACCGGCCACATGATGCGTTGAGATGCCGAAAGCACGGATGACCCCCTGCGCTTTGAGACGCAAAAGCTCCTCGATGGCGGGCATGTGGCCACGCAGGGTATGCTCACTCTCCTGCTCGTGGAGCATGAAAATATCGATCACGTCCCGATCCAAGCGATGTCTTGCCTCCTCCACCGCATCAAAGGCCATTTGTTTTTCATAGGCATAGGATTTGCTGGCGATGATGAGGGGGGTTCGCATCTTTTTTTCGGCGATTTTGATATATTCGTAGTTGTCATAGAGTTGGGCGGTATCGAGCAAATTCACACCACGCTCGGCGGCATAGCACAGCACCTCGGCCGCCGCCTCGGGGGGCAGGTTTGCCTGCATGGGCGCCATAGTAAGCGAGCCGAAAGCGAGGGTTGACACCTGCATTCCGGTACGGCCCAAGGACACATATTTCATAAAACACCTATACTAAAAACCTCAAAACCGCACGGTTTTGAGGTTTTATGTTTATTCGGAAAGATAAGAACGGACTAAGGTATGCAACAATTCGTCCCGATCGATCTTACAGATCAGAGCACGGGCGTTCTTGTAGTTAGTGATATAGGTCGGATCCTCAGAAAGGATGTACCCCACCAGCTGATTGATCGGATTGTAGCCTTTTTCCTTTAGCGCATCGTACACCTCGGTAACAATGCGTTTCATTTCCTTTTCCTGTTCGTCACGAACCGAGAAGGTTATCGTTCCATCATGCAGCACTTGGCTCATCCCCTTTTCATATTTTTTCTATACACTATATCATATACCAATTTTGTCCGTTTTTCAATACGCAATGCAAATTTTTTATATTTTTAATGCAATTCCGGCTTCGGTAAAGCGGGCCGTAAGCGCATCGATCTGCTCCTGCACTTCCTGACCGGACAGGGTACGGTCGAACGCGCCGAAGGTGAAGCGCACCGTCATGCTTCGCTTATCGCCCAAAGAGGCATCGCGATACTCGTCGACGGGACGATAACCCAGCAGCAACGGACACTTCTGAGCATCAACAATCGCCATAATCTCGGCATAGGGCTGATCCTTACCGACAAGCAGCGACAGGTCATACTCCACGCCGGGGAATTTGGAGGGTTCGACATAAGACACGGCCGTTCCGGCATAGGCGGAGAACATATCCATATCGATCTCGGCACAGATGACGGCGGCTTTCTTATCGATCTTATCCACGACACTCGGATGGACAACGCTGATAAAGCCGATCTCCTTGCCGCTCAGATAGACACCGGCGGTATTGACAGGAAGCTGCCACGGCTTCTCGGCCGTTTCATTTACCACGGTCAACGCCTCATTTTTAAGCACGGTGCCGAGGGTGCGCATCACATCGACCAGACCCAAGTAGGCTTCCTTTTCGCTATTGACTTTATCGAAAAGCACAACGCCTAATTTCTTGCGTTCGTTGCACTGGCCGTCGGCCTTAAGGCCTTCTACGACACGGGCGATCTCGAAAATGCCGAACCGATCGGCGAAGCGGCGGTTATCCTGTACCATGGACAGGAGGGTCGGGGTCATATTGCGGCGAAGAATCGTCCAGTCGGTAGACATGGAGTTGATGATCTTGACATTATCTTCAACCTCAATGCCGATCTGAGCCAATTTACGGCTATCGCTCCACAGATAGGAATGGACTTCGTGGAATCCGTAGCGGTCGGCCAGCAGGGTTTTTACGCCGAAATCGTCACGGCGGTTGGCCGTTTCGGGAATGGGATAGAGGACGTTTTCAGAGGGACGGACATCGAAGTTATCATAGCCGTAGATACGGGTGATCTCCTCAATGATATCAGCCTTGATGGTAACGTCCTTGGTACGGCGCCAAGACGGGACATCGACATGGAACGCATCGCCGTTTCTCTCCAGCCCAAAACCAAGTGCGGTCAAGGTTTTCTCGATACGCTCATTGGTGATATCGATGCCGGTATAGCGGTCAACAAATGCCTTATCGAAATCAATGGCAATTTCGGGGAAGGCATAGGTGCGCACATCGCTGACACGGGATTCAAACTTAACGTTGGGGTCAAATTCCACGAGCAGATTCAGATAGCGCAGAGCGGCCGTCATGGTCAGCTCCGGATCGAGCATCTTCTCATAGCGCATACTGGCATCGGTACGAAGGCCGATACGGACGGTGGATTTACGGGTAGTAATGCCGTCGAAGTTGGCCGATTCCAGAAGCAAACTTGTTGTGGTATCCTCAATTTCGGAATTCAGGCCACCCATAATGCCGGCAATGGCCATGGGCTTATCGTCCGAGCAGATCATCAGCGTTTCGCTATCGATGTTGCGCTCTACCTCGTCGAGTGTAGTAAAGGTAAAGGCATCGGCAAAGCGACGGACATTTACTTTCTGAACCACCGAATAGTCAAAGGCGTGCATGGGCTGACCCAGTTCCAGCATGACGTAGTTGG
>JAZKZU010000151.1:0-2949 GCA_045612825.1 Eubacteriales bacterium | reverse complement strand
AAAAGCCCACCTCTCGGGATTTTACCGATGGGAAAGAGCCCAATATCAAAACCCGTGACCGCTCATCATACAGCGGCGGTATCGTGTGTTGTAAGCGCATCGTATCACCTCAACTACAAGTATACAATAAAAAATTTAATTTTGCTATTCACAGATGCAAAAAATGTGGTATAATGAAGAAAAAAAGAAAGGAATTTTCCTATTATGTTTTTTACCGCAAAAGAAAAAGACTTTGAACTGCGCCAGAACCTCAAGGGCGGCGAAGGCAATACCGTTCTCGAAGGCTTCAAGCCCGCCAAGGGCCTGCCCGCTCATTACCGTATGTATGCCGAAATGGTGCTCAATCCCGGTTGTTCGGTCGGCGAACATACCCACAACGGCGAGAGCGAAATCTATTATGTCCTCGAGGGCAGCGGCGAGCTTAACGACAACGGCGTCATCCGCACCATCACCAAAGGCGATTGCGCCATGTGCTATGACGGCGAGTTCCATGCCGTCAAGAACAATACCGGTCAGGTGCTTCGCATCCTAGCCACCATCGTTACCAACAAATAACGCAAGAGGGACTCAATCGAGTCCCTCTTTTAATTTGGCTCTGCGCTCTTTCCAATCGGGCAAACAGGATTCAACCAAACAGTAAAATCTCGCATTATGCCCTCGCTCAAGCAGATGGCACAGTTCATGCACAATCACATATTCCAAACACTCCTCGGGGTAGGCGCCAAGATAGGAACTGAGCCATATCCGCCGCTCCTTAACGTTGCAACTCCCCCATCTGGTTTTCATCTTGCGCACCCGCCGCTCCTTGGTTTGCACGCCGAGAAAAGACTCCCACTTCTCAAAATAAGAGTCCATTAACGCCAAGACCCGCTCGGCATCGGGCAAAGCCACAGATTGCCGCTGGTGTTTGCCGATCCAGTCTGCCTTTGACGCCACGAAAGCATCAATCGTCTGTCGGCTAACGCCATGCGGCGCCGTTACTACCACCCGTCCGTCACGCACCCGAATGTAGATATGTTTAATTGCCTTTCGTATCAGTTGATATTCCATACATCCTCATAAAAAGTCCTGTGCCGATTTGGCACAGGACTCTCTTTTCTTAATACATGCCGCCCATGCCGGGATCTGCCGGCGCAGCCGCTACGGGCTCTTTGATGTCAGCCACCAAGGATTCGGTGGTCAGCACCATCGAAGCCACGCTCGAAGCGTTCTGGAGCGCACTTCTGGTTACCTTAGCCGGATCGATGATGCCTGCCTCGAACATATCCACAAAGGTCTCGGTGTAAGCATCATAGCCGTAGTTCTTCTTATCGGCCGTCAGAATCTTATCGGCAATAACCGCGCCCTCAATACCGGCGTTGTCAGCGATCTGATAGATGGGAGCCTTCAGGGTGTTGAGCACGATAGCCGCACCCGTCTTTTCATCCCCGTCACAAGCCGCAATCACAGCCTCAACAGCGGGAATGGACTGCAACAGCGCCACGCCGCCGCCGGCAACAATGCCTTCTTCCACAGCCGCACGGGTAGCCGCCAAGGCGTCCTCAATACGCAGTTTCTTTTCCTTCATTTCGGTCTCGGTAGCCGCACCAACCTTGATCACGGCAACCCCGCCCGACAACTTGGCCAGACGCTCCTGCAGTTTCTCTCTATCAAAGTCAGAGGTGGTGTTTTCAATCGCCACCTTGATCTGGGCCACACGGTCGGCAATGGCCTGACTGTCGCCGGCACCGTCAACAATGATGGTGTTCTCCTTACCAACCTTAACCTGACGGGCACGACCGAGCATATCCACCGTAGCCGTCTTCAAATCATAACCCAGTTCTTCGCTAATTACAACACCGCCGGTCAGAATCGCAATATCCTGCAGCATCTCTTTGCGGCGATCGCCAAAGCCGGGAGCCTTTACGGCAACGCAGGTAAAGGTGCCGCGCAGTTTGTTTACAATCAGGGTAGCCAAAGCCTCACCCTCAATATCCTCGGCAATGATCACGAGCTTGCGGCCCATCTGCACCACCTGCTCAAGCAGAGGCAGAATCTCCTGAATGTTGGAGATCTTCTTGTCGGTAATCAGCAAGAGGGCATCGTCAATAATCGCTTCCATCTTCTCGGAATCGGTAGCCATGTAGGGCGAGAGGTAGCCACGGTCAAACTGCATGCCTTCAACCACTTCGCTGTAGGTTTCAGCCGTTTTGCTCTCCTCAACCGTGATAACACCGTTGGAGGTAACCTTAGCCATAGCCTCGCTGATCAGATCACCGATCATCTCATCGCCGGCCGAAATGGTGGCAACGTGAGCAATATCCTTATCGCAGGAAACGGCAACCGAATTGGCCTTGATGGCCTCAACCGCCGCATTGACAGCCTTCTGAATACCCTTCTTAACAACCATCGGGTTAGCGCCGCTGGAAATGTTCTTAAGTCCCTCACGAATCATGACCTGAGCCAGCAAGGTAGCGGTAGTCGTACCGTCACCGGCCACATCGTTGGTCTTGGTGGCAACCTCTTTTACCAGCTGAGCGCCCATGTTCTCAAAAGCGTCTTCCAGTTCAATTTCTTTGGCAATGGTCACACCGTCATTGGTGATGAGGGGTGCGCCGTATTTCTTGTCAAGCACCACGTTACGACCCTTAGGGCCCATGGTGATCTTAACAGTATTGGCCAATTTATCCACGCCGGCCTGCAGAGCCTTGCGTGCTTCTTCTCCGTAAATAATCTGCTTTGCCATTGGTAGTATCCTCCTTATTCAACCACGGCGAGAATATCGCCCTGTCTAACAATAATATATTCTTCTCCGTCCAGCTTTACTTCAGTACCGGAATACTTGCTGGTAATAACCTTCTGGCCAACCCTTACGGTCATTGCCACTTCATTCCCATCCACCATGCCGCCGGGGCCTACTTCGATAATTTCCGCCACTTGGGGCTTCTCCTTGGCCGATGCCGTAAGAAT
>JAZKZU010000150.1:0-3032 GCA_045612825.1 Eubacteriales bacterium | reverse complement strand
GTATGCATCTGCAGAACTACGGTACGGTGTTTGCTACGATTGCCGATAAGGACAAGGACGAGGCGTTGCCGTTGATTCGTCGGTTCTACAATCTCGGTTTCAACATTCAAGCGACCGAGGGTACGGCGAAGTTCCTCAAGGAGAACGGGATTCGTACTCACGTGCTGGCTAAGATCAGCGATGATGCCAATGAGATTCCCGATGCGATTCGGCAGGGGCATATTGCTTACGTAATCAACACCAGAGATATTCAGTCCTCCGGCACGGAGAGCGACGGACATCAGATTCGTCGTTGTGCGACCGAGAATAATGTGACCATGTTCACGGCGCTGGATACGGTGCGGGTATTGCTGGATGTTTTGGAAGAAACGACGCTTACGATTTCTACCATTGATGCATAAGGATAGATCATGAAACAAGGAATTTTTAAAATTACAGAGAACACACCGTTGACCGCTAACGTGTATCGGATGCGGCTTTGCGGTGATGTATCAGATATTACGGTGCCCGGCCAGTTTATCAATATCAAACTGGAGGGGAACTACCTGCGGCGGCCCCTTTCGGTATGTGATGTGGATGCCGATGGGGTGACCATCATTTACAAGGTTGTCGGCAAGGGAACCGAGCAGATGAGTCGGATGACGGACGGGGAACTGGACGTGCTGACGGGGCTTGGGAATGGCTATGACCTGTCGACGGCCGGCGAGAAACCGTTGTTGATTGGTGGCGGTGTCGGTGTACCGCCGATGTACCTGTTGGCCAAGGAACTGATTGCGCAGGGCAAAATGGTGCAGGTGATTCTTGGGTTTAATACCAAGGATGAGATATTCTACGAAAAAGAGTTTGCCGATTTGGGGGCTCAGGTGACGGTGTCGACGGTTGACGGTTCGTATGGGGTCAAGGGGTTTGTTACCGATGCCATGGCCGATATGGACTACTCGTATTTCTACACCTGCGGGCCTGAGCCGATGCTGAAGGCGATTTACCGAGCGGCAACGACCGACGGCCAGTTTAGTTTTGAAGAGTGCATGGGATGCGGGTTTGGTGCTTGCATGGGTTGTTCCTGCAAGACGGTGACCGGCTATAAGCGCATCTGTAAAGACGGGCCTGTGCTGACAAAGGGGGAGATCTTATGGGAGAAATGAAGGTAAATCTTTGCGGTATTGAACTGGATAATCCCATCATTCCCGCCAGCGGCACATTTGGTTACGGTTATGAATTTGCCGAACTGTACGATATCAATATGCTGGGTACATTCTCGTTTAAGGGAACGACCAAAGATACTCGGTTTGGAAATCCTACTCCTCGTATTGCCGAGTGCCCGTCGGGTATGATCAATGCGGTAGGGTTGCAGAATCCCGGTGTGGATACGGTTATTGAGAGAGAACTGCCGAGATTGGCGAAATGCTTTTATAAAAAAGTGATGGCCAATGTCAGCGGATTTTCGGTTGAAGATTACGCTTACACTTGCGAGAAACTGTCGGTTTGTGAGCAGGTGGGATGGCTGGAGGTCAATGTCAGTTGTCCCAACGTTCACGGCGGCGGCATGAGTTTTGGTACTGACCCGAAAGCGGCGGCGCAGGTGACGGCGGCGGTACGTAAGGTGACCGATAAGCCGATCATCATTAAGTTATCACCCAATGTAACCGATATTGTGGCCATTGCCAAAGCCTGTGAAGAAGCGGGTGCGGATGGCATCAGTTTGATTAATACATTGCTTGGTATGCGAATTGATCTTCGCACCCAAAAGCCGGTGATTGCCAATAAGATGGGCGGATTCTCCGGTGCGGCGATTTTCCCTGTGGCGCTCCGCATGGTGTATCAGGTATCGCAGGCGGTGAACATTCCCGTGGTGGGCATGGGCGGCGTTTCGAGTGCCGAGGATGTGATTGAAATGATGTTGGCCGGTGCTACGGCAGTTGAGATCGGAGCGGCCAATCTGGTAGATCCGTACATCTGTCGTGATATTATACGGGATCTGCCGGCGGTTATGGAAAAGTATCATATTACAAACTTAAAAGATATAATAGGAGGAGCACACTGATGGGAAGAGATGTCATTATTGCTTGTGATTTTTCCAGTGCGGAAAAAACATTTGCCTTTCTGGATCAGTTTACCGATGTAAAACCCTTTGTTAAGATCGGTATGGAACTGTTCTATGCGGAAGGGCCTGCAATCGTAAAGGAGATTAAGAAGAGAGGACACAAGATTTTCTTGGATCTAAAACTTCACGATATCCCCAATACGGTGAAAAAGTCGATGGCGGTTCTTTCCAATCTGGACGTGGACCTTTGTAACCTGCATGCGGCCGGTACGGTACGCATGATGGAGGCGGCATTGGAAGGGCTGACCCGTTCTGACGGGACTCGTCCTCTGCTGATTGCCGTGACACAGTTGACCTCGACCGATCAGGAGAGCATGGAAGAGGATCTGTGGATCAAAGAGCCGATTGACCAAGTGGTTATGCATTATGCTCACAATGCGGCTAAGGCGGGACTGGACGGTGTAGTCTGTTCTCCGCTTGAGGCCGGTAAGGTTCATGAAGTGTGCGGCAAGGATTTCTTGACGGTGACCCCCGGTGTGCGCTTTGCTGACGGAGAGATCGGCGATCAGAAGCGTGTCATGACCCCTGAACAGGCCAAGAAGATTGGATCGGACTACATTGTAGTCGGCCGTCCGATTACGGCGGCGGAAGATCCGGTTGCGGCTTATAAACGTTGTGTTGCGGAATTTGTAGATTGAGGTGAATGAAAATGGAAAAGGTAATTGCTAAAGATCTTCTTTCGATTCGTGCCGTATTTTTCAGACCTGAGGAGCCTTTTACTTGGGCCAGCGGCATTAAGAGCCCTGTGTATTGCGACAACCGTTTGACTCTGACGGCGCCGCAGGTGCGTAACGATGTAGAAAACGGCTTGGCTAAGCTGATCAAAGAGCATTATCCGCAGGCGGAAGTGCTGATGGGTACTTCTACCGCCGGTATTGCCCATGCGGCTATTACGGCTCACCTGCTGGATATGCCGATGGGTTATGTG
>JAZKZU010000149.1:0-3528 GCA_045612825.1 Eubacteriales bacterium | reverse complement strand
AACAGGCCGCCCAGCGACCCCATCAGATTGATGACGGCATTGCCGCGGCTACGCAAGGGTTTGGGCGTTACATCGGGCATCAGCGCCACGGCAGGCGAACGGTACAAACTCATCGCCAAAAGCAGGCTGCCCAGCACAATCAGAAAGGGCAACAACCGTCCCGGAGCATTGAGAAAAGCCAGCGCAATCGTAAGGCCAACCGACAGCACCGTACCGATCACGATAAAGGGCATCCGCCGCCCCGCCTTGTCCGACAAGGCGCCGAAAACAGGAAGCAAAATCAAGGCCAATACGTTATCCATGGCCATCACGATTCCGTTTACCGTTTCGCCCATACCAAAGGTATTTTCCAATATCTTGGGGATTACGGCATCATACATCATCCAAAAGGCCGAAATGGAGAAGAAGCCCAATCCGACCAATACGGTTTTTCGATAATCCAGTTTCATAAAATTCTCCGATTTTCACAGTTTGTTAACAGTATATCACAGTTTACGGAAAAATCAAGCCAAAATCCGAGCGTGCCAGCGGCGGCCTTTCATGCGGATGAGGAACAGGATGCCCCGCACCGTGAGTTCCATCGCCATGGCGATCCAAACCCCGTGCAGGCCCACACGGGGAGCCAGCAGGGCCGCCAAGGGCAGCCGCACCGCCCACATACTGATGAAATTGAACAGGCTGGGCACGGCCGTATCGCCCGTTCCGCGGAAGATACCCGTCGCAATGATCGAGGCTCCGTACAGCGGCTCCACAAAGGCTTCTATGCGAAGCACCTGCGTACCCAGCGCCACCACCTGCATATCGGGAGAAAGCAGGCGCATCATCCACGGCGCCGCCAGATACAGTAAACCGCCCACAACCACCATCAATCCCATACCAAACCACAGGGTCAGCCATCCCAGTTTTCGGGTCAGGTCGGCACGGCGGGCGCCCACCGATTGCCCGATTAAGGTAGTGGCCGCTGCCGCAATGCCAAAGGCGGGCATATAGGCCACACTCTCGGCCGTCACGGCAAAGGAATTGGCGGCAATGGCAATGTTGCCTAAGGGGGCTACAATGGAGGTTGATACGATCTGCGCTCCGTTGGTCACCGCCTGTTGCAGGGCCATCGGCCAGGCAATGCGTACCCCTTCTTTGATATAGCTTCCCTTGATCTGCCATTTCTCCCCACGGCGCAAATGCAACAGGGGCGAACGGATCAGCAGAAAATAAAGCATCGGGAAGGCGATCACCACGTGCGCTGCCAGCGTACCCAACGCCGCACCGGCCACACCAAGGCCGGCGCCCCATACCGTTACCGAACCGATCTGACGGGTGGGGAAAATAAACAGAAAGTTAAAAAACACATCCAGAATACAGGCCACAATATGCAAAATGCTGGGCGCACGCATATTGCCGCTGGCCTGCAGCATCCCGCTTGCCGTATGGCACACCTGAAAAACGGGCAGTGACAGGGCGTAAATCAGGAAATACCGATAGGCGTCAACCAGAACTTCCCCTTTGCCGCCCAGCCATTCGGGCAACACGGGTGAGAGCCATACGCCAACGAGCAGCAATACTACCGCCAAGCCTACCGACGCCAAAAAGCCCACTCGCATCAGATCGCGGGCCGACCGATCCTCGCCGGCACCGATACGCTGGGCAACCTGCACCGTAAAGCCGGTCACCACCGCCGCCAACAGCCCGTTAAAGAGCCACGTTGTCGAGGAGATCAGCCCAATGGCGGCCGACCGATCGGCGCCCAGCGTACCCACCATCGAGGCATCGATATACTGCATGAAGATGGAGGACAGTTGCGCCATGATGGCCGGCAGGCTCAGGCGGATAATCAGTTGTATCTGTTCTCGGCCCGACAGGGGTTGGCCCTGCCGCAGAGAAACGAGTAGATCCTGTTTCATACAATAACTCACAAAGCCCCGGCGAAGGTGATCTCCGCCGGGGTCATCCTTTATTCGGTGATCTCGGACTCGGTTTGGATTTCGGGCTCTTCTTCGGCTTTGGTTTCCTCTTGTATTTCGGTTACTTCCGCTTCATTTTCGGGCGTTTCGGCCTCGATTTCTTCATCCAAACTGCCAATTTCGAGCGTTTGCGGCTCAATTTTATTCTTCTTTGCCGCCTTTTGCGCCCGTTTTTCCAGTTTTTTGGTGATCTTTTCTTCCTTTTTCTTGCGTTGTTTGTCGCTCACCTGCGCCTGTTTACGGGCAAAGTGGAAGACCAGCCATGCGCCGGCAATCAGAATCACCAGCGTCCACGCCACGCACATGGTTACGAAGATCGCACGATCCGCCAGCAGACGCTCAAAGAAATTGCCATTGGGGTCTGCCGCCGTGGCACCGTCGGGATTGGTGACCGGCGCATAGCCGCTCGACTGCACGTACCGCTGTACCGTGCCCTCTACCGAATCGTACAGATAGAAGCCTTCTTGGCCCTGCTCGTTGGCGGCAAAGATCAGATAGAAGCCTTGATAGGCCTTATCCGTCGACTGATAGGCGGGCATAACGCCCTCCGCCGTTTCTTCCCATCCATTGGGAACTTTGATGTTGCTCGGCAGATTCAAAAGGGTATAGCGAGCGCCGCCGACCAAAATCCGCACAAAGGGATAGAAGGTATCCGCCGCGCGGTTAAAGCGGTAGTAGCCGCCGTTGGCGCCGTCGGCATCGGTGAGATACATCAGCAACATATCCTGCGAGGTGTGGTGTAAAATATCCACCGTTTGTCCCCGATATTCATCCTGCCGCACCTCAAATCCTTCGGGAATCTCGATCCCGATCAGGGAATTGACCACGATCTTTTCCTGCCCGTCCGCCGTGACCCGAATGGTGGTATCCTGCGGCTCCTCTACCGGAGCGGAGGAGGATTGCGCCGAGGAAGAAGGGCGGGAATACTGGGGCTTGGAGGAGGCTTGGGAGGACTGGGGTTTGGAGGATTGTTGCGAGGAAGATGCCGGTGTTTTTACCGTAACGGTAGCCGATGCGCCCGAAACGCTGCCGATGTTATGCACATCCTGATCGGTACAGGTACTAATCGATGCCCGCACACTTGCCGAACCGGCGGTCTTGGCTGTAAAAGTCAAACTCACCTGCAGAGAGGATACCCCATCCATATTATAATACGATATTATGACTTTACCGCCGGTATCGTTCGTGGTGGAGGATGAATTGATGGCGGTACAAGTTAATTTCGATGTATCATAGGTAATGCTGGCATCCAGCGAGCCAATATTGGCACCACTGCCACGGAACACCACATTCACCGTAAAAGACTGACCGACGGTAACATTGGTTGAACCGCTGATAGAGGTGGTCACACTAGCCGCCATAACACCGACGGACAGCCCGCAAACCAGAAGGATTGCCAAAAGAATCCCGATTATTCGTTTCCCTTTTTTCATCGTACTACCTCGCTTGATTGATTTTAGAGCGCTCAACCACGTGCAACTGGATCTTCAAGGCATCGGCGCTGTTGACCTTACCGTCGCCGCTGGCGTCTGCCGCCGTTAGATAGGCGCCGCTGACCGATTTACGCCCG
>JAZKZU010000148.1:0-1290 GCA_045612825.1 Eubacteriales bacterium | reverse complement strand
ATTCTCCCGTCAAGGCCGATTCTTCGCTTTTAAGGGAAACCGAATGGAGCAATCGAGCGTCGGCAGGGACAAAGTCTCCCGCCTCTAGCCGAATGATATCCCCCGGTACTAATTGTGAAGCATCTATAATCATTTCGATGCCGCCTCGCAAGACTCTGGCGTGCGGGGCAGACATATTTTTGAGCGCATCCAGTGCCTTTTCGGCCTTGCCCTCCTGATAGACGCCGATGACGGCATTGAGAATGACGATCAAAACGATAAGTAAGGGCTCAAAGATTTCGCCCCAGCCGTGGGTGGGCGCATCGATGCAGACCACAATAAAAGAAACAACAGCGGCCAGCAGCAGAATGATAATCATGACGTCCTTGAACTGATCGAGAAAGCGGCGGGCTAACCCTTTCTTCTGTTTTTCCTTGAGCCGATTGGGGCCGAAACGGGCGAGTTGTTCGGTTGCCTGCGCGGGGCTCAGTCCCTGTTGTTGGTCGGTGTTTAACCGAGCGATCAAGTCCCAGAGCGGTTGTGTGTGAATGGCCATATACTGCCTCCTTATCTTCTTTTTCTTATAGTATACCATCTTTGCCCGTATCTTTCATCGGACAAATTAAATATATGTAACAAATTCGGGCTACCCTCTTGCTTTTTCTGTAAAATTGTGGTATATTTTAGTTATATAAGGGAGTAGTCGGCACAAATGTGTGATGAATCGCCAACATCATGGAGTTCTCTCCTGGTCTCATCTGAAACGACAAGACTTATCTGCAATTACAAGCGGATAAGTCTTTTTTTATCCGCAAAGAGGAGAAAGCGTATGACCGATAGTTGTAAAACCAAACAGGCGTTGGCCGAATCTTTAAAAAAACAACTGAAAGCCGAGTCCTTTTCCTCGGTCAGTATCGCCCGCATCTGCGATCCCTGCGGCATCAGCCGTAAGAGTTTTTATTATCATTTCCATGATAAATATGAACTGGTTAATTGGATCTTTTGCCGAGAATGGCTGGACGGCCACCCGTTGCCGTCGGCGGAGGAACTTTCATCGCTGTGCGAGTACCTGTATGCGAATCGGGAGTTCTACCGTAAGGTGCTTTGCGTGAAGGGGCAGAACAGTTTTGGCGAGTATCTGCATGAGCGTTGTCGGGCGGCGTTTGGCCATGCGGATGATTTTGGCGCCACCTTTTACGCCGATGCCTTTCTGTGTGCGGTGAAACGTTGGTTGTGCATCCGTCCGACGATGCCCCCGCAGGCATTTGCCTCACAACTGTATAAGTCGGATCGTAGCCATGTCGTTCTGTG
>JAZKZU010000147.1:0-5266 GCA_045612825.1 Eubacteriales bacterium | reverse complement strand
AGGTACAAGTACCGCAACCCAGACAAGCCTCCGACAGAGTGGCCCATTCGGGACGGTCGAACAGTTCCATCGTCTTTTCGGGATCAAAGCCCTCGGTGGTCAAGCCGGCCAGCGGGAGTTTCCCTAAAATCTCACGGGTTTTGGCCTGCTGAGCCTCAACCGCCGAAGTATCGCAAGCCTCGGTCAAGCCCTCGATGAGATTCATAAAGGCTTCGCCCTTCTCGGTCTTGGCATCGAAGTAGGCGGCATCCTCGGTCATGTGGCAGACGACGTCGCCCTCGGGGGCGGCGGCATCAATGCCGAAGGTGCCGCAGAAGCAGGTTTCCACCGGACGGGTGCAGGCCATCGACACGACGGTCGCATGGGCACGGCGCTCGGCATAATAACTGTCCACCGGCTCGTTTAAGAAGACACGGTCGAGCACCTCAATGCTCTTGACATCGCAACCGCGCACGCCAAACAGGACAAAGTCCTCGCCGGCCTTGCGGATGTCGATAATCTCAATGGTTTTCCCCTCGGTCTTGAACTTGACCAAGTCCTGCGTCTGAGGGAAGAAGAAATCTTTGGGGGAACGGTTGGTGTTGAGCGCTTGGCTGTAAACCGCACCCTCACTCCACGCCTTGTACTCGGCACCGTTATCGGTATCGACGGGCAGATACAGGGTCTGTGCGGCGGCCACGGCGGCCAGCACCTTGTTCAGATCGGCTTTGGCACATTTACGCATCTTGGCCACCCCTTCCTACCGCATCGTTCGGCTCGACATCGTCCAGCGTATAGTTGACCAGCGGCGCACGGCTGCCGACCTCTTCGCCGGCCTGATACTCGCCGTAGAAGGTATTGATATCTTTAATAAACTTGCGGTTGAGCAGATGCAGAGGAATGTTCTGCGGGCAGACTCTCGAGCACTCGCCGCAGTGGGTACAACGAGCGGCCACGTGGAAGGCACGGATGATATGGAACATCTTTTCCTCAAAACTGTCGGCCGGCGCTTTGTTCTCTACGCCCGAATTGGGGTTGCCGAACACGCACTTTTCGCAGGTGCAGGCGGGGCAAACGTCGCGGCAGGCGTTGCAACGGATGCACTTGGACAGTTCGTTCTGCCAGAAAGCGTAACGCTCCTCGGGAGTCATGGCTTCAAGCTCGGCTACCTGATCGAAACGCTTGGAATCGAGCACGTCTCCGTCCTCGCCCAGCAGTTCGTCATAGGCCACGTGCTTTTTGCTCTTGCAGTTGACACAACGCTCGGCCAGCACGTCAGCCTTGGCCAAGGTCTTGGTGCCGTCATAGAGCGTTTCTACCGTTACATCGGCTTCGCTCTTGACCGACAGGATGCCGTCGCCGACATTTGCCTTAATCTTGGCAATATCGATCATGCCGTCGCAGGGAATACCCACGGCATAGACCTTTTCCCGATCAAACCGATGCTCGGTGAGCAGTTGGTTAAAGGAATAGGTGTCGCAGGGCTTTAAGAAGACAAGCACCTTGCCCTCCTTGCCCGTTTCTTTAATGAGATATTTGGAGAAATTCGCACCGCAGAAATCGTCGAACACGAAGTCTTTCAGTGCCTCGACATCGGCAAAGACTGCCGGCGTCACGTCGTAGTCGAACTCGCCCTTCTTCCAGCCCAGCACACGGGTGACGGTGCCGTTAGCCAGAAGCTGTGTTGCTTTTTCAACCAGTTGATCACGCATTACCGTTTGCATCGCAGATCCTCCAGTCTTTTATTCTCGCCCAAGGCGGCAATCGTTTTGGCAAAATCCTCCATGGTGGCGGCAAACTTCGCACCCTCAGCCGCCGATACCCATTCCAGACGGGTACGCTCCTTCTCAATGCCCAAAAACTCCAGCATCGAGAACAGCAGAGCGAAGCGGCGGCGGGTATAGTAGTTACCCGAGGTGTAATGGCAGTCACCGGGGTGGCATCCGCAGATGATCACACCGTCAGCCCCACGCTGGAAGGCACGGAGCACAAAGGTGGGATTGACACGGCAGGAGCAAGGAACACGAATGATCTTGACCTCGGCCGGATAGTTTAAGCGGTTGTTACCCGCCAAGTCAGCGCCCGCATAGGAGCACCAGTTGCAGCAGAAGGCCACGATTAAGGGTTTCTTTTCAGTTATTTGCATATCGCATCCACCTCCGCAAGAATCTGGTTACCGGCAAAGCCCTTCAAGTCCATCGCGCCCGACATACAGGCTACCGTACAAGCGCCGCAACCCTGACATACCGCAGGATTGACCTGCGCCACACGGCGTACTTTGGTCGTGCGGTCGGGCATACGGAACTCTTTATCCACATAGGTGATCGCACCGTACGGGCAGACACGCTCGCAGGTCGAACAACCGTTACACATCCACTCATCCGAATGAGCCACGCAGGGGTTGCCCGTCAGCTTATCCTTGGCCAACAGTCCAATGACCTTAGCGGCGGCCGCGCCCGCTTGGGAAACGGTTTCGGGAATATCCTTCGGGCCTTGGCAGGTACCCGACAGGAAGACACCGGCCGTCGGCGATTCGACGGGACGGAGTTTCGGGTGAGCCTCGGTGAAGAAATCGTTGGTATCCATACTGGCCGTGAGCATCGTAGCCAGAGGACGGGCCGACTTATCCGGCTCAATCGCGGCGGCCAGAACGACCAGATCGGCATCAATTTCCAGCTGCTTGTTGTCCAGCAGGTCGCTGGCACGCACCATCAGCTTATTGCCCTCGGGCGAGATCTTGCCGACCATGCCCTTGATGTAATGCACCCCGTACTCCTCAACGGCACGGCGATAGAACTCGTCGAAGTTCTTGCCGGGGGTACGCACGTCAATATAGAAGACGTACACTTCGGTATCGGGATATTTGTCACGGGTGAGCATGGCGTGCTTGGCCGTATACATACAACAGATCTTGGAGCAATACTCCTTGCCCTTCTCGGCGCAAGCGGCGCAACGGGAACCGACGCACTGCACAAAGACGATCTTGTGCGGATGCACCCCGTCGGACGGGCGAAGCAACTTACCGGCGGTCGGACCGGCGGCGTTGGTCAAACGCTCAAATTCCAAAGAGGTGATTACGTCCTTGGACTGGTTATAGGCATACTCATCAAACTGATCCATCGAGATGGGGTTAAAGCCGGTGGCTACGACGATAGCGCCGTAATTCTCGGTAAACTGCTCATCTTTCTGGGTATAGTCGATGGCCTTTGCGGTACAAACCTTGTCGCACACCCCGCACTTGCCCGTCTTGAGCTTGGTGCAGTAGTTGGGGTCAATAGCCGCTACCTTAGGCACGGCCTGTGCAAAAGGAATATAGATGGCACGGCGATCATCCATGCCGAGGTTAAACTCATTGGGTACCTTCTTCTGCGGGCACTTCTCGGTGCACAAGCCGCAGCCGGTACATACGTCTTCCTTAACGAAACGGGCCTTCTTATTAATAGTTACGGTAAAGTTACCCACAAAGCCCTTGACGTCCTGCACTTCGCTGTAAGAGAAAATGCGGATCTTTTCGTGTTGGGCCACGTCCACCATCTTCGGGGTGAGGATACAGGCGGCGCAGTCGAGAGTCGGAAAGGTCTTATCCAACTGTGCCATCTTACCGCCGATGGTGGGGTTCTTCTCAACGATATCCACCTCAAAACCGGCATCGGCAATATCAAGCGCCGTCTGAATACCGGCGATACCGCCGCCGATAACCAGCGCACGCTTGGTCACAGGGCTCTCACCGGGGGTGAGCGGTACGTTGAGGTTGACCTTGGCCACGGCGGCCTTACCTAAGATAATGGCCTTCTCGGTGCCAACGGGAATGTCTTTATGTACCCACGAGCACTGCTCACGGATGTTGGCGATCTCCACCATGTAGGGGTTAAGCCCTGCGGCGGCCGCCGTCTTTCTAAAGGTCGCTTCGTGCATACGGGGGGAGCAGGAGCAGACCACGATACCGGTCAGGTTATGTTCCTTCACCGCATCAATGATCATCTGCTGGCCCGCCTGCGAGCACATATACTGATAGTTGGTGGAGAAAACGACACCCGGCTCATGGGCCAGCGCATCCGACACCGCCTGCACATCAACCGTGCCCGCAATGTTACTTCCGCACCAACAGACGAAAACGCCTATTCTTTGCATTTGCTTTCTCCTCCTTATTTCCAGTATTTACGCATGGCGCTGACGATGGCCTGCTGAGGCAGATCCTCGTCGACAAGCGCCGGAATATCATCGGCATTCATACGATTGCCGCCCTTTTGCCGCAGTACCGCCAAACGCACCGCCTCCACCATCTTGGCGGGCTCTACCCCACGGGGGCAACGGTCGACACAGGCAAAACAGGACAAGCATTTATAAAGCGATTCACTATTTAACAACGGCTCAATATCGCCCGACTCCACCATCGATACAAACTGATGGGGGTGATACTCCATCTCGTTGTAGGCGGGGCAGGTGCCCGAGCATTTGCCGCACTTCATGCACTTGCGGGGGTTGATGCCGCTGGTGCGAATGATCTCGTCACGGAGCAATTCCTTATTTTCCATCAGTCTTCCTCCTTCACGCCCAGCGCTTCGGCCAGCAGTTCGGTCAAGTACACGACGGGGATATCGCTATTCTTCTCTACGTTATAGCGGCACAAGGGGCAGGCCGTTACGATCTCGGCCGCCTGCGCACGCTTGGCGCTCGCCGATACAGCACTCGCCTTCTTATCGGCCGATGCCTTATCTTCCAGCACCACGTAGCCGCCGCAACACTCGTTACGGGCAGGGAAATAGACAGGCTCACCGCCCAAGGCACGGATCAGATCCTCCATAATGGTCGGATTCTCGGGATCGTCCATCTGCATCACCTTTCCGGGACGAAGGAGGAGGCAGCCGTAGTAAGCCGCGATCTTCTTTCCCGTAAGGGGATTCTTTACAGCCGCCTTGAGGTTATCAAAGCCAACCGTATCACGGAGCATTTCGAGGTAATGAACAACGTTCGTTTCGCCTCGATAGGGCTCGTCGAGCTTCATATAGTTATTCGCGCGGAAAACGATGTCCTCGTTCGTCCGCATATCGTTGTTGACCTGCTTCAGGACGTTATGACAAGCCGAGCAAAGCGTAAGAAGATCCTGTCCCTTCTCCTTTGCGGAGTTAAGTGCGCGGATCGCCGAAAGCTTCGTTGCGATCTCATCCTTTGCAAGCGGATATACCGCACCGCAGCACTGCCAATCGGGCAGCTCGGTCATCGTAACGCCGAGCGCCTCAGCGGAGCGGCGCGCATAAAGATCAAGATCCTTTGCCTTGGTTCGAAG
>JAZKZU010000146.1:0-1061 GCA_045612825.1 Eubacteriales bacterium | reverse complement strand
CGGCCACGTACTGGCCCAGCGCCATGCCCTCACGACCGTCGGAGCAACCCTTAACGGCGGCACGGAGCGAACGGGCAATAATCTCGATAGCCTTGAGATGGAACATATCGGACAGTTCCCAAGCGCCCTTAGTGGTGTAGCCTTCGATGGCATGGGTCAAGGCATCCAGACCGGTGGCGGCGGTGAGCGCAGCAGGCATGCCGGCCATCATATCGGGATCGACAACGGCGCAAACGGGGATATCATGCACATCGACGCAGACGAACTTTCTCTTTTTCTCTACATCGGTAATGACATAGTTGATCGTGACCTCGGCGGCCGTACCGGCCGTGGTGGGCACGGCAATGATCGGCGCGCAGGGGTTCTTGGTGGGAGCGACACCCTCAAGCGAGCGGATATCGGAAAATTCGGGGTTGGTTGCCACGATGGCAATCGCCTTGGCGGTATCCATCGAGGAACCGCCGCCAATGGCTACGATGCAATCGGCGCCGCAAGCCTTGAAAGCGGCAATGCCGTTCTGGACATTTTCGATGGTGGGGTTGGGCTTAATATCGTTATACAGCTCATAGGGGATACCGGCCGCATCGAGCAGAGCGGTAACCTTCTGCGGTACGCCGACATCGCACAAGCCCTTATCGGTTACAACAAAGGCCTTGGCAAAGCCACGGTTCTTGATCTCATCGGGAATGACGGTGATGGCGCCGGCGCCATGGTAAGAGGTTTCATTGAGGACAAAACGATTCATGGTCAAAACTCCTTTTTTCTTTTATTATAACATAAAAAACCGAGTGTTTCAACACTCGGTTTTTACTTTTTATCGTTCCTCTCGGAAATAGGACAGACCCAAATGGGCCGGCGGCTGATTTTCCCGCTTCTTGCGCATACTGGTGGCGATCAATACCACGATGGTTACGATATAGGGCAACATCTTAAACAACTCCTGCGAGGAGCGGGAGAGGCCGGGGATATACAGATAGATGATATACAATCCGCCGAACAGAATGGAGCCCCAGATGCCCGTATTCGGACGCCAGATGGCAAAGATAACCAAGGCAATCGCC
>JAZKZU010000145.1:0-19734 GCA_045612825.1 Eubacteriales bacterium | reverse complement strand
GTTATCCTCGGTTCGGGTGATATTGGCCTGATCATGGCTCGCCGTATGTCATTAGAGGGCGCTAAGGTTGAGGCGGTCTGTGAGTTGATGAGCTATTCGGGCGGTTTGACAAGAAATATTGTGCAGTGTTTGCAGGATTATGATATTCCGCTGTATCTGAGCACAACGGTTGTGCAGATTTACGGCAAGGATAGAGTAACCGGTGTAACGGTGGCACAGGTGGATGATCGTCGCATGGAGATTCCCGAAACCCGCCGATTTATTGAGTGCGATACCTTGTTGCTGTCTTGCGGTCTGATCCCTGAAAATGAACTGACGCAAGCGGCCGGCATTACTATGGATGTCGTAACCGGCGGTGCGGTAGTGGATCAAAACCGCCAGACGGATGTTGCCGGCATATTTGCCTGCGGTAATGTTCTGCAGGTGCATGATCTTGTGGACTATGTATCCGATGAGGCTGAAATGGCCGGTATCGGAGCGGCGGATTATGTTATGGGCGTACAAGAGTCCGGATCGTCGATGGCCACTCATGCGGGTCACGGCGTTCGCTATGTCCTTCCTCAGCGGGTAAACAAAAACGGTAAGGATGTGTCCTTGTTCTTACGAGTGGATAAGCCGTATGGGAAGGTGAGATTCACCGTATCGTCGAAGGATGAAGTTCTTGTGAATGCGATGCGGCTTAAGGCAGCACCGGGCGAGATGGAGAAAATACGTATTCCGGCTGATAAATTGGCGCATGCCGAGGAACTGACAGTAAGTCTGGAGGAGATCGAATGAAAAGAGAATTAACGTGTATTATCTGCCCCAGAGGTTGTTCCTTGCAGGTGGATATTCAGGGTGATCAAGTAATGGTAAGCGGCAATGCCTGCCCCAAAGGGGTAGCCTACGGCCATGACGAATGTTTGCATCCTACCCGAACCGTTACATCAATTGTGCGGGTATCCAATCGGGAAGATACCATGGTTAGCGTCAAAACGGTAGCCCCCATTCCCAAAGAGAATATTTTTGATTTGATGGAAATAATCCGCGCGGCTTCCGTTCAAGCCCCTGTGGCTATCGGTGATGTGATTTGCAAGAATGTCTACGGTACGGATGTTATTGCCACAAAAGCGATTGATTAACAGAAAAGCATACAATCCACTTGGGGTTGTATGCTTTTTTATATGGATAACCTTGCAACATGAATAAAAATGTTATATTATATAGGTAATATTATTGGAGTTGTGCGCATGAGTATACTTGATGTTAAAAATCTCACCCATACCTTTGGTGATAAAAAACTGTTTAACGATACCAGCATATCCTTGTTCCAAGGCGATAAAATGGGGCTAACCGGCTTAAATGGAGCAGGTAAAACCACCTTTATCCAAATGCTGATTGGGGATCTGATCCCCGATAAAGGAAGTATACGCTGGAACCCGAAATGCAGGGTCAGCTATCTGGATCAGCAGGTCGGAGTCAAGGAAAAGAAGACGGTGTATCAGTTTTTGGAGGGCGCATTTGCCGATCTGATTGAAACGGAACGCCGGCTTCAGGAAGTGAATGCTAAAATTGCACAAACTACCGATGATAATGAATTGTATAAGCTGTATATGCGTGCCGGTGCGATGCAGGAAGATCTGGAGAACCGTAATTTTTACGGCATCAAAAGCCAGATCGATAAAATTGCCCACGGGCTGAGCATACAGGCATTCGGTATGGATACACCTTTGTGTAATCTCAGCGGCGGCCAGCGTATTCGGGTATTGCTGGCAAAAATGCTTCTTGAGAATCCCGATGTGCTGATTTTGGATGAGCCCACCAACTTCTTGGATAAAGAAAATATTGATTGGTTGATTAAGTATCTAATCGGATTTAAGGGCGCCTTTATTTTGGTTAGCCATGATTTTGATTTTCTGGATCGGGTTGTCAACTGCATCTGTGATATTGAATTTGGAAAAATGACTCGTTTTAACGGCGACTATAAAAGTTTTGTTACGCAAAAAGAGGGCAAACATCAGGAGTATATCAAGCAATACAATGCCCAGCAAAAAGAGGTAGCGGCACTCGAAGAGTATATCAATAAAAATATTGTTCGTGCATCTACTTCGGCTATGGCAAAAAGCCGTCGCAAGAAATTGGAAAAGATGGAACTGATGGAGAAGCCGAACGAAGTTCCGCCGCCTACCTTCCAGTTTTCCTATGCCGTTCCGGTCGGGAAGACGGTGTTGTGGGTAAACGATCTGGAAGCCGGATATGATCAACCGTTATTGCCAAAAATCAATTTTATCCTGCGTTTAGGCGAAAAAATAGCCGTTACCGGCTTTAATGGGATAGGAAAAACAGCATTTTTGAAGACGATTTGCGGGTATTTAGCACCAATTTCGGGTAGTTTTAAGTATGCAGATCGCCTGAAAATTGGCTATTATGAGCAAGAAAACGTATGGGAAGATGCTTCGTTATCGCCATTTCAGGAGATAAAAAACTGCTTTCCTCGTCTTAATGACAAAGACGTAAGGGCGGCGCTGGCTCGATGCGGACTGAAAAATTCTTTAATGACCCAAAAACTTTCAACCTTATCCGGCGGTGAGCAGGCAAAAGTTAAAATCTGCAAATTAACGTTGGATTCCTTCGGCTTGCTGGTTTTGGATGAGCCTACAAATCATCTGGACGTTATGGCAATCGAGCAGCTTAAAAATGCGATTGATGCCTTTGAGGGAAGTGTCATTTTTGTTTCGCACAGTAAAGAGTTTTGCGAACAGGTAGCCGATCGTATGTTTGATTTTGAATCCTTGTTTGACTAAGGAGAAAAGATATGGTATCAAGAATTTATTCCGCCGGAACGGATGGTATCAGCGGCTATCCCGTTGAAGCGGAAATTGATGTATCGCATGGCTTGCCTTCTTTTGATATTGTCGGCCTGCCGGATGCGGCGGTAAAGGAATCAAAAGAACGTGTGCGTTCTGCTGTGAAAAATTGCGGCTATGAAGTGCCTGCTCGCAGAATTACGGTAAATTTAGCACCGGCGGATAAGCGCAAGGAGGGCGCAGTTTTTGACCTTCCTATCTTGATAGGCCTGCTTCAGGCGTCGGGGCAGTTGTTGGCAGATCTGTCGCATACGGCTTTTATCGGAGAATTATCACTATCCGGTGATATTCGGCCTATTTATGGTGTGTTACCGATTGTTATTGCACTCAAGGAAGCAGGGGTTAAGCGTGTCTTTGTTCCGATTGATAATGCGGATGAGGCTTCCGTTGTGCAGGGAATTGACGTATATCCGGCCGAGCATGTGATTCGGGTGGTGGATCACTTATTGAATGTTTCTGCCATTCCGCTTGCCCTGCCAAAAGAAAGCATTTACGAAAATAACGAATCTTATCCGTTGGATTTTGCCGATGTTGCCGGCCAGTTTTTGCCGAAGAAGGCATTGGAAACGGCGGCGGCCGGTGGCCATAATATTCTATTGATCGGACCTCCGGGTTCCGGTAAAAGCATGCTGGCGAAACGGTTGCCGTCCATTCTGCCGGATATGACGCAGGAAGAAGCGATAGAGGCGACAAAAATACATTCCATCTCCGGCCTGTTGTCGCCATCCAATCCGATGGTTAACAAGCGGCCGTTCCGTGCGCCGCATCATACCATTTCCTATGCCGGCATGGCCGGCGGCGGCAGTAACCCTCGCCCCGGTGAAATTTCCTTGGCGCACCATGGAGTGTTGTTTCTGGACGAGTTGCCGGAATATCCGAAAAATGTGTTAGAGGTGTTGCGTCAGCCGTTAGAGGATGGAAAGGTGCGCATTGCCCGTGCCAGCCAAACGGTGGAATATCCTTGTAACTTCATGTTGGTTTGCGCCATGAATCCTTGTCGTTGCGGATTTTTAGGACATCCAACCAAGGCTTGTAAGTGTTCGCCGAATGAAATTGATCGATATGTGAGCAAGATATCGGGGCCGCTTCTGGATCGTATCGACATTCAGATTGAAGTGCCTGCAGTTTCTTATGGTGACTTGACCAATCAAAACAGGGGAGAGTCCTCTGCAGATATCAAGGAACGTGTGGATAAAGCCAGAAAAATTCAGCAGGATCGGTATAAAGGTACGGGCATAACCTGTAATGCCAATATACAGGGAGATCTTATTAAGAAGTATTGTGCGCTTGCTCCGTCAGCATCGCAATTGCTCCAGATAATCTTTGAAAAGTTGACTCTTTCGGCCCGAGGGTATGATCGGATATTGAAAGTTTCTCGTACGATAGCCGACCTGAAAGGGCATGAATTGATCATGGATGATGACATCGCAGAGGCCTCGCAATACCGTGCTTTGGACAAAAAATATTTCCATTCTCACCGATAATGAATAATCCACACGTTAACATAAAAACTGTGGATAAGCCTGTGGAAATAGTGGAAAAGCATGTATTTCATGACCTTTTTCGATAAAATGAGAGTCATTACTCATCATTATAACAAAACATTATGTAAACAAATGAGGGTAAAATGAATTCAAAAAATATTGAACATGCATTGTATATGGAAAACCTGCTTGTGGGTGGGCTGGAAAAGGATGTTGTGATTACTTCGGTAACCTACGATTCACGACAGGTGACGTCCGGTTGTTTATTTATTTGTAAGGGGCAAGCTTTCAAAAAAGAATATCTGATTTCGGCGATCGAGCAGGGAGCGGCTGCGTATATATCGGAGATAAACTATGGTGTTTCTGTGCCCTGTATGCTGGTAACCGATATCCGCAAGGCTATGGCCGTAGCGACGGCTTGTTTTTACGAAAATCCTTCTCATGATATGCAGGTAATCGGAATTACGGGCACCAAAGGAAAAACCACTACGGCCTTTATCACTCGTGCTCTGTTGGCCGCAAGCGGTAAACGCTTCGGGTTAATTAGTTCGGTTATGACAGATACCGGACGCACCTGTGAAGAATCGCACCTGACAACGCCGGAATCTCCCGATTTGCAGAAAATGCTGTATGAGATGCGTGAGGAGAAGTTATCCGGTGTGGTCATGGAGGTATCCTCGCAAGGTTTGGCCTATGATCGTGTTTTGGGGGTAAAATTTGTCTCGTCAGCCTTTTTGAATATCGGGCAGGATCATATCAGCCCAATCGAGCATAAGACGTTTGAGGAGTATTTTGATGCAAAAAAACGCATATTTTCTTTGAGCGGGCGCGTATGCATCAATCTGGACGATGAATTCTCCAAAGATATGGTATCGGCTGCCAAATTGCAATCTTGCGATATTGTTACTTTTGGCTTTTCAGAGGATGCGGATGTTCGGGCGTATAACTTGAAAAGAAAGGGAGATTGCACGGTATTTCGTGTTCGGTCAGCCTCGTTTGATCGTCAATTTGTCTTGCCTTTGATTGGCGCTTTTAATGTGTATAATGCGTTGGCGGCCATCTGCCTTTGTATGAACATCATGTCGGTGGATGATATGATAAAAGGAATGAAGGCCGTTCGTGTCCCCGGTCGTATGGAAGTGATTCAAAAGAAGGATATTACGGTAATTGTTGACTATGCGCATAATAAACTCAGTTTTGAGAGTTTATTCTCGGATATGCGCAAGGAATATCCGGGGCGGCGGCTGATCAGTGTATACGGATGTCCCGGCGGGAAGGCGTATTTGCGCCGGACCGATTTGGGTGAGGTGTCCGGAAAACTAGCCGATCACACGATTTTAACAGCGGAAGATCCGAATTTTGAAGATGTGGAACAGATCAATAAGGAAATTGGAGAGCACATATATGCCTTTGGCGGCACGTATGATTCCATTCCTGATCGGGAGCAGGCTATTAAAGCGGCCATTCTGCAGGCGCAGGCGGGAGATGTGATTATTATCACGGGCAAAGGGGAGGAAACCTATCAAAAGGTGAATGGGGTATATGAATCTTTTGAGGGGGACATTCCTTTATCCGAAAAATATTTAGCACAACGATAAAAAAGGAAGGACTTAGTCCTTCCTTTTTTACATGAGCCGATGATTTTTCAATGCTTTTTTCAGTTGTTTTTTATAGGGATCGCTCATCTGGCATAAGGGTAAGCGGCAATCACCTACATCAAATCCCATAAGATTAAGAGCTTCTTTGACAGGTATGGGATTCACTTGGCAGAATAACGCATCAATCAAATCAATCCATTCTAATTGCATAGATTGACAAACGTCAATATGATCATGAATAAACAATCGATACATTTCATGACATTGGCGGGGGAGTATATTGGCAATAACCGAAATAATGCCTTTAGCGCCGATGGATAGCATGG
Source organism: Eubacteriales bacterium (assembly GCA_045612825.1). Taxonomy (GTDB): domain Bacteria; phylum Bacillota; class Clostridia; order Oscillospirales; family UMGS1783; genus CAKSHC01. Next base: position 13,480 of record JAZKZU010000145.1, on the reverse strand, counting down.
GTAAATAGCAATCATCATTTCCCGAATAGATCGTAAGCGCATCGCCGCAAAGTTGCATAGTGCGCAAAACCGTAGCCATGTTTCCCGAAGCTTCTTTGGTAGCTACGATATTGGGATGCTTGGATAATTCAAGGTATGTTTCGGGATGAATATTTACTGTGGTACGGGAAGGAACGTTGTAAAGAATACAAGGGATATCCACGCTATCGGCAATGGTTGTATAGTGGCGAATGAGCCCCTCTTGTGTAGCTTTGTTGTAATACGGGGTTACCAGCAGCAGGGCATCAGCGCCGGCTTTTTGTGCTTCTTTGGATAAAGAAACCGCCAAAGCGGTGTCATTGCATCCGGTTCCGGCAATGACAGGTATACGCCCGGCGGTTTGATTGATAACGGTATGTATCGTATTTATTTTTTCATCATAGGTAAGGGTGGAAGATTCACCGGTAGTTCCGCAAACAATGATCGCATCGGTCTGCTGATCGATATGCCAATCGGTCAACTCTCGCAGTTTGGCATGATTTATGTTTCCGGAATGATCAAAAGGGGTTACCAGAGCAACACCGGATCCGGTGAAAACGGGTTTTGACATATAGGATTCTCCTAAATCAAATGTACCCCTTTGCGCACAGCAATTCCGCCATAAGAACACCGCCGCCTGCGGCACCGCGCAGGGTGTTATGCGACAGGCAAACAAACTTATAATCGTATTGCTTATCTTCTCTCAGACGGCCGATGGAAACAGCCATGCCATTTTCCAGATTGCGATCCAGCTTGGTCTGCGGACGATCGGGCTGATCAAAGTAGTTCAGGAACTGCTTGGGTGCACTCGGAAGGTTCAATTTCTGCGGCTCGCCGGAGAATTCGTTCCAGCGACGGATAATTTCTTCTTCCGATGTTTTTTCTTTCAGCTTCACAAATACAGCGGCAATGTGACCGTCGGTAACCGGTACACGCAGGCACTGAGATGTGATGGAGGGGGTGGTGGCGGGAACAATGACACCGTCTTTTACTTCGCCCCAGATCTTCAGCGGTTCGTTCTCGCTTTTTTCTTCTTCGCCGCCGATGTAGGGGATAACGTTATCAACCATTTCCGGCCAGGTTTCAAAATTCTTACCGGCACCGGAAATCGCCTGATACGTACAGGCAAGAACCTCGGTAATTCCCAAATCCATCAACGGATGCAGGGCGGGGACATAGCTCTGCAGGGAGCAGTTGGATTTTACAGCAATGAAGCCACGCTTGGTGCCTAAACGAGCACGCTGATTTTCAATGACAGCCGCATGATCGGCATTAATCTCGGGAATGATCATGGGAACATCGGCGGTTCCTCTGTGAGCGCTGTTATTGGACATAACAGGACATTCCAGTTTCGCATAACGCTCCTCAAGGGCTTTGATTTCGTCCTTTTTCATGTTTACGGCACAGAAGACAAAGTCAACCGAGGATGCAATAGCCGGCGCATCTTTATCGGCATCCAGCACAACCATGTTGGCAATATCCTCGGGAATGTCCTGCGCCATCATCCAGCGGCTGCCTACGGCATCGCGATAGGTTTTTCCGGCCGAGGAACTGCTGGCGGCTAAACATTTGATGTGGAACCAAGGGTGATTGGCAAGCAAAGTAATGAAACGCTGACCGACCATTCCGGTGGCACCGATGATTCCGACTTGATAACTTTTCATTTTCTTTTCTCCATTCTTAATTTAGCTTAAATAATCGGTTGAAAAATCATGTTATATAGTGTATAATAACTAGAAACAATGAGATATCGACCAAATATCTAAAATAATACTACGATTCTTCTATTTTGTCAATGCTTCTGAGGTGTTTCTATGGATCGAAAAGATTTTTATTATGATTTGCCGCAAGAGTTGATTGCGCAAACTCCTGCGAAAAATCGAGATCAGTCCCGCCTTCTGATCTATCATATGCAAAACAAACAGATAATAGACAGTGTTTTTCATAATATTATCGACTACATACAGCCCAATGATTGTCTGATTGTCAACAACTCCAAGGTTATTCCGGCCCGTCTGTTCGGTCAAAAGGAAGGCGGGGGCGCGCATGTTGAGATTTTTCTGCTCAACATGAAGCATGATAATATCTGGGAGGTCATGGTGCGGCCGGGTAAACGATTAAAACCCGGTGCAGTTGTCAATATTGGAGATGGACGCATCCGTTGCGAAATTCTCGAAGTCGTTGATGGCGGGAATCGATTGGCTCGCTTCGATTACCAAGGCAATTTTTATGAACTGCTGGATGAAATCGGCAATATGCCATTGCCGCCGTACATTACCGAGCATTTAGAGGACAACAGCCGGTATCAGACGGTGTATGCCAAGGATATCGGTTCTGCCGCCGCCCCGACTGCAGGGCTTCATTTTACGGATGAGTTGCTGGACGCCCTAAAGAAAAAGGGTGTTGGCGTTGGTTATGTTACGTTGCATATTGGTTTAGGGACGTTTCGTCCTGTAAAGGTTGATAGCATTACAGACCATAAGATGCATACGGAACATTATATTTTGCCTCAGGAAACGGTTGATTTAATTAAGAAAACGAAGGAACAGGGTGGACGGGTTATCGCAGTCGGCACGACGAGTTGCCGTACATTGGAAGGTGTGGTGCGCAACCGTGGACAACTGGTTGCCGATAGCGGAAGTACGGATATTTTCATATATCCCGGATACAAATTCCAAGTTATTGACGCACTAATTACGAATTTTCATCTGCCGGAAAGCACATTGTTGATGTTGATTTCGGCTTTGGCGGGACGGGATGAAGTGATGAAGGTTTATGAGCATGCCATCAAGGAGCGGTATCGGTTCTTTAGTTTCGGCGATGCATGCTTTTTTGAATAAGGAGACTATATGTATACGTTATTAAAACAAGAGAAAAAGGCCAGACGGGGGCAATTTGAGACGGTACACGGTACGGTACAGACCCCTGCCTTTATGAATGTGGCAACCTGTGGTGCCATTCGTGGCGGTTTATCGTCGTTGGACCTGGTGGATGTTGGATGTCAGGTAGAACTTTGCAATACCTATCATCTGCACCTGCGCCCCGGTGACAATGTGGTGAAGCAAATGGGTGGATTGCATAAATTCATTCATTGGGATCGTCCGATTTTAACGGATAGCGGCGGTTTTCAGGTCTTTTCCTTATCTTCCTTGCGAAAGATCGATGAGTCCGGCGTGCACTTTGCTTCCCATATCGATGGTCGTCGATTGTTTATTGGTCCTGAGGAAAGCATGCAGATACAGTCTAATCTGGCCTCCACTATTGCGATGGCTTTTGATGAGTGTATTGAAAATCCGGCGCCGTATGATTACGTAAAAAAATCCTGCGATCGTACAACAAGATGGTTGCATCGCTGTAAGGCGGAAATGCAACGGTTGAATCAGTTGCCCGATACGATCAATAAGCATCAGATGTTATTCGGTATCAATCAAGGCAGTACATACGAGGATCTTCGCATTGCGCACATGAAAGAGATTGTGGAATTGGATCTGGATGGGTATGCCATTGGCGGTCTTGCGGTTGGAGAAACGGCCGATGAAATGTATCGCATTATTGATGCGGTTGAGCCGTACATGCCGCAGAACAAGCCTCGTTATCTGATGGGAGTTGGTACGCCTGTAAATATTTTAGAGGGTGTGGCTCGTGGTGTTGACTTGTTCGATTGCGTTATGCCCAGTCGAAATGCCCGCCACGGGACGCTGTTTACCAGTCAAGGTATCATCAATATCAATAATCAAAAATATATTACAGACGATTCGCCCATTGATCCGGAATGTGATTGCCATACCTGCCGTAATTTCAGCAAAAGTTATGTACGACACCTGTTTAAGGCGAATGAGATGCTGGGTATGCGATTGGCAACGATACATAATCTTCACTTTTACAATAAGCTCATGGAGCGTATTCGTTTGGCGCTTGACGGCGGCTATTTCCATGAGCTGAAAGATGAACTTTTAGTGAAAATTGGAAAGCGCATCTAAAAAGGGTTGCTTGTTTGAAGATTTTATTGTATAATTAGATGAAAATTTTGGAGGTAAGTCATATGTTAAGTTTTGGTAATTTGTTTTTAGCTTCGTCCGGCGCAACGGACGGTAATGCCGGTGCCGGCAGCATGTGGCCCATGCTGATTATGCTGGTGGTTATGTTTGGCGCATTGTACTTCTTTGCTATTCGTCCGCAAAAGAAGCGCCAGAAGGAAGAAGAGGCCATGCGCAATAGCATTGATATCGGCGATCAGATTACGACTATCGGTGGTATGACCGGTCGCATCATTGCCACAAATGATGCCGATGATGAGGTTATTTTTGAAACGGGAAGCAATAAATCCCGCATCACCCTTAAGCGCTGGGCGATTCAGGGTAAGGTTGTAGAGGAAACTGAAGAAGATAAAAAGGAAAAAGCAGTTGCGGAAGAGAAGCCCGTAAAGGCCAAAAAGTCCAAGAAGGCTGAGAAGTAATCGGAGGAATGATGATATGAATGTTACATTCCTTTTAGGCGGTAGCAGCGGTGGCGGCAGCATGATTATCATTATGATTTTGATGTTTGCTGTCATGTATTTCTTCAGCATCCGTCCGCAGAAAAAGCGTGAAAAAGAAGAAGCCGCCATGCGTAGTAGCGTAGATATCGGTGACAAGATCATTACGATCGGCGGCGTTTCCGGTGTAGTCATTACGGCAAAAGACGGCGATGAAGAGATCGTAATTGAAACCGGCGGGGACAAGACCCGTCTTCGTGTGAAGCGTTGGGCTATTCAAACACGGATTCCGCTTGAGGTTCCCGTTGAGGATGTCGACGATGATGACGATTATGAGGATGACGATGATTTTGAAGAGGTCGTTCCTCAAAAGGAGAAAAAAGGTCTGTTCACCCGTAAAAACAAATAAGCAATATAGGTATAGAAGCCGTCAACCCCGAATATCTTTTACAAAAAGGTTTTCGGGGTTGTTGTTATGAAAAAACAGTTGAAGTGTTCGTCTTGGATGTCGGTATTACTTGGGGTAGGGGTTACAATAGAAATCCTTCTTATTTTGCTTCTTGTCTTTTCTTGGGTATCGACAAGCGTGGGAATTTCAGATAAAATGTGTGGAATCCTTCTTGGTGTCATAGTTGCTGTTTCATGGTTTTTAGGTTCATTCTTTGTGGGGAATACCAGAAAGCAAAAAGGCTTGATGTGGGGCGCCATACATGCAGGCAGTATGTTTGTTTTGATTCTCATGTTCAGTTTTATGGTTAACGGTGCCGACACGTCGGTATTGAGCCTGAAATCCTTGTTGTATTTGCTCTTGGGAGGACTGGTAAGCGGCATCGGTGGTATTTTTGGGGTTCATTTTGCATTAAAACGTCGATAATATGCAATAAGATATTGTCTTTTTATTGGAAGTTTGATAAAATAACAGTAGCAAGATTGCGAGTGATTGTGTTATGCGTCGAAAAGCTTCATGGGCTGCTGTAGGAATGGTACCAACATTAATCGCGGTAAATTATATGCCGCGATTTGTTTTGTATACCTTTTGTTTGGTTTTGGCCATTGCGCTTGCAATAGTTGGATGGTTTCGCTATCACGGAAAACTGATTAAAACGTTTTTCTTGCTCGCATCTGCGGCCATTGCAGCGGGAATGTTCTTGGTTCAATATGAGATTTATAATCATCCGATTTCCCTTTATGAATCGCAGAAGATTACCGCGGAACTGGTATTTGTGGATAACAATTCCGGATACTGGACCGCAAAGGTGGAAAAGGCCTCATGCAACGGAACTCCCGTTCACTTATACGGTGAAACCCACATCCCGGCATACGGATATGAGGTAAAGCCTTACGATATTGCCGATGTGGAATTTACATTGCAACGTTCGGAAAATGGCACGAACGGTGGCTTTGTTGCTGATTCGGTTAATATCCTACGGGTAAGACCGCCCGAGCATAAGAAACTGATGCAATATCTGAGTGAATTCCGCGAGGATGTCATTACCTTATTACAGGTGCGGATCGGTGGCGAAGAAGGCTTGCTGGCGGCATCGATTTTGACGGGAGAAGCCGAGGATCTTCCTGCGGATACCCAATTAAATTTTTCAAGGACAGGCCTAACTCATATCACGGCTGTTTCCGGATTGCACTTATCCGTTCTGAGCGTAATGCTTTCTTGGCTGATGTCCAAAATGAATGCGAATTGGAAAGTTGTCAGTATCGTTTCCTTATTGTTTGTCGGATTGGTTGTGGTTCTTGCCGGCTTTTCCATGTCGGTATTGCGTGCCGCCATTATGAGCGGCGTCTTGCTGATCGGCCATTTGGGGGACAGGGAAGCAGATCCGCTTAACTCGCTGGGCTTGGCTCTTATCCTGATCGGGCTGATTTTCCCGTTCCAAGTGGTTAAGCCATCCTATCTGTTATCGGGCGCCGCTACACTGGGGATTTTAGTGTTATCACCCGTACAGGAGCAGTTTGTTCTAAGCCGCACGGTGCTTTCTCTGCGGCAACGAAATCAGTTGTCGTTAATTTGTGTATCGCTTAGTAGTGCAATCTTTACCACACCCATTTTGATCTTTTATTTTGGCGAAATATCGGTCTTGAGCGTTCCGGCCATGAGTATAGTGAATTATCCGGTTATGGCCGTATTGATTGGATCAGCAATCTTTTGCTGTTTGCATTGGGTGCCTTTTATTGGGGATTTTATTGGATTTTTCGTTCGCATAGCGGCGAAACTGGTCTTGGAGCTGGTAGAAATGCTGGCCAATTTTGATCAAGCCTCCATACCGGTACGCAGTTTGCCGATGATATTGCTTTTTGCGATTGGCTTGCTCATCGTCTTTCTCTGGTTTATGTTGCGTAAGAGGACGAAGCTTCGGCGGGTACTGGCGGGCGGATTGGCTGGTGTTATGATGATACTGGCTTGTGTTACGCCTTGGTATTCGTTGTTGTTTACTCGGCAAACGGCGATAAATACAGGATCTTCGGCATCGAATATATACATCAATTACGGCAAGGCCATTGTTGTGGATTGTTCGGATCGGTATTTGGCCAATGAGATCAGGGAACAGATTTATAAACATGGGATCAATAAGATAGATATATTGATGGTTACCAACCTGGATGAGGATGTTTCGGGTGGCGTGCCTACCTTATTGTCATACATATCAGCCAAGAAAATCATTGTTCCTCGCAGTAATCTTTTTTACGAGTCTTATAGAAAAATCATAGAAGCAGCGCAAAGAACCGGCGGAGAAGTGATACCAATAGCGAAGGATTATTCTTTATCGGTTGATAAAATACGGCTTGATTTGTATGTGCTTGAGGAAGACCAAAACGGTTATTTTGTAAAAATCACCGATGGGGAAGATTCGGTTGGTGTTTGCGCTTCGGTAAATGATAAAATCATAACACAATGTTTGCGATATCCGTTAGGGGAATTCTATGTAGATACATTGGTGATAGGTGTTAAATCCGGTAAAGGATCTGTCAATTCCAAACTTATGTATATAACAAAGCCCGATCTTGTTTGTGTTTCATCAAGCCGACGGGATCTGACATGGAAAGAAAAAATGGATGTGGAAGCAGCCAATTCGAAATTGATTGAATTGAGCTGGTCACAACAACAAATGATGTATGACTATCGAAAGGAGAAACTATGGATTTATCGGAATTGAAATTACAACTGAAAAATTCAACAATAACCGGAATCTATTTGTTTTCCGGACGAGAAGATTATCTGAAACAATATTATATTGATCAGCTTATCCAGTCTGTCTTGCCGAATGGGGACGATGGGCTGAATTATCTTCGTGTGGAATATTCTCAGGTGCGGGTTTTGGACATGACGGACTATATGCAGGCATTACCCGTATTTGCCGAGCGTAAAATACTGCACGTTACCGCACTGGATACCGATACGGCAAGAAAAGACATTGCCGAGGCAATCGGGGCTATGGAGAAGGATTTTCCCGAATATCTGGTGGTTGTCTTTGATCGGCAAACGACCGATCCGCAAAATCAGACGGTAGCCTTTCCCGATATAAAAAGGGCGGCACCTGCCCTTGTCCATGACCTTGTGTTAAACGAGCAGGATGTTGACTTGCTCAAACGGTGGATGACCCGTCGTGCCGCCTCATGCGGAAAAACGTTATCACCGTCAGCAGTCGAACATTTGCTTTCTATTGCTGATAATAATATGTTGTCCTTGGGGAATGAACTGAATAAAATATGTGCTTATGCCATGGAAAATGAAATTCATATACAGGATATCGATGCCGTAACGGTGCGTACCATTGATGCCCAGATTTATGAATTGGCAGACGCCGTTTTGGCCGGCGATGCGGAAAAATGCATGCTATGTGCGGATGACCTGCTGGAGAAATTTCCGGATACTATGGTGCTGGCCAGTGTTTATAATTGCTTTTCACGATTGTATCGTGTCGGTATCGGCAAGGAGCGTGGATTGTCTGCTGTTGAAATTGCCAAGCAATACAACTTGAAGCAAGGCACGGTTAACAAGAATTTACGCATTTTACGGTCGTTCTCGTTAAGCAAAATTAAGAAATTAATATTGATCTGCGTGGATGCCGACAGTGAACTCAAGCGGGTTTCACGAGACAAGAGAAAGAGTATCGATGTATTTCTGCTCAGGCTTATGGATTGTTGTAGGAATTAAACCGAATCATCACCGCATACAGTAAATTGTGGTGATTTTAATGATAGTCCGAATTAACAAAACAATAATAGCAATAATTCTTATTTTTTCATTTTTCCTTTGTGTAGGAGCCCTTTACATAGCCAAAAAGAACAAAGGGGCGGCAATGGCCTGGAGTGTCAATTCCAACCAGCCTATTATCATTGATGCCGGGCATGGCGGTGCGGATGGTGGTGCGGTTGCGGATGATGGCACTATGGAAAAAAATCTAAATCTTGATATTGCTCTGCGATTACGGGATTTGTTGGAATTATCGGGATATCAGGTTTATATGACTCGCGCTGAGGATGTTTCTCTATGTGAAGATTCATTCATAAAGAAGGAAGATATGCAAAATCGCATAAATCTTTCACGGGAATATCCGCAAGCGTTATTTGTCAGTATTCATCTAAATAAGTTTTCTATGCCTCAGTATAGCGGTGCGCAGGTTTTCTATTCCGAAAATCATGAAGATAGTTTCTTGTTAGCGCAATCCATTCAGGAAACGATAAAAAATAATTTACAGCCAAGCAATACCCGTCAGATTAAAATAGGCAATGACAACAGCATCTTGCTTCGATCGATTGAGCAGCCGGCTGTGATTGTTGAGGGCGGGTTTTTATCCAACAAAGAGGAATTGGCGTTACTGAAAACCGAGCAGTATCGGGCAAAACTCTCGTACTGCATTTTTATGGGAATTGTAGCATATCAGCAGAAAAAGGATGTGAACTAAGTGAAACAAAGGGTCGTATATGTGTGCACGAATTGCGGATATGTTACGCCTCGATGGATGGGAAAATGTCCGGAATGTCAAGCATGGAATTGCATGGCGGAACAGACGTCATCGGTATCAACGCATAAGAGCGGCAATCAACGGAGTGTCATTTGTGCCGAGGACACGTCGGCCATTCCCATCGGCCAAATCGAACATGCGAACTATGCAAGGCTGTTAACGGGGTTGCCGGAACTGGATCGTGTGTTGGGTGGCGGCATTGTATCGGGTTCGGCGGTATTGGTTGGCGGTGATCCCGGTATCGGAAAATCAACATTGCTTCTCCAAATGTGCAAAAGCATACAACTTACCGGTGAGAAGATTTTATATGCCTCGGGTGAGGAGTCTAAAGAACAGATCCGCATGCGTGCCAATCGATTGGGTGTTGACGGTGAGGATGTTATGGTTCTTTCCAGCACCGATTTGGATACGGTATTGGCCAGTGCGCAACAGATTATGCCAAAGGTTATGATCGTGGACTCGATCCAAACCCTTTCTTGTGCCGATGTGGAATCCACACCGGGAAGCGTGTCACAGGTCAAGGAATGTACTTTCCGCCTCATTCGTTATGCCAAATCCACGGGCACAGCCCTTTTTATTGTCGGGCACGTGAATAAGGATGGCAACGTAGCAGGGCCGAAAATTTTGGAGCACATGGTAGATGCCGTGTTGTATTTTGAAGGGGATAAGCGGTTCATGTACCGCATTGTGCGAACGATAAAAAATCGTTTTGGCCCTACCAGCGAGATCGGTGTTTTTGAAATGGCCGAGCATGGCCTTGTGGGTGTGGACAACCCCTCTACCTTGTTCTTGTCGGGTCGCCCCGAAGAAGTGTCGGGCGCTTGTGTCACTTGCGTGATGGAGGGAACCCGTCCGATTTTGGCCGAGATTCAGGCATTAACCGCGCCGACTTCGTTCCCGACACCTCGGCGAGTAAGTGCCGGTGTGGATTACAATAAAATCTGCCTATTGCTTGCCGTGCTTGAAAAACGAGCAGGAGTAGCCTTGGCCGCAAAGGATGCCTATATCAATGTTGCCGGCGGTATTCATCTGGATGACCCTGCGGCTGATCTGGCCGTTTGTTTGGCGGTTGCGTCAGGAGTTCGGGACGTTGTGATTGACCATGATATTGTGGCAATCGGTGAGATCGGATTGGCCGGTGAGGTTCGGCCGGTTTCGGATGTTGATCGGCGCATTAAAGAAGGCGCTCGACTGGGATTCCATCGCTTCTTAGTGTCGGATAAGTGCAAACTGGGAAATCACAGCTCGGATATTCAGATTATTCGGGTGCGGGATGTTCGTGACGCCATACGGGCCATCACGAAATAATTGGCATATCTGTCCTTCGTTTATCGTATATTGTAGACGGAGGCGGATTATATGGAGTATCGAAATCATAGAAACAGAAAAGGGCAAACCGGCTTGCAATACAGTCAGCCCCATAAAGCAGTAAAACCCCCGACCACATTGGAAAAATCAGAGCCTGCCGTTGTAAATGGATTTGCCCGATATACTTTGGTGCAAATCATTGCGGCAACGGTTATTCTGGCGGTCATTACCGGTGTTCGGCTTTTTGGAGGCAACTTGCACCAAGATATACAAACCGGTATGAGTGGCGAAGGTGTGGCCGGAGTAAATATTTCGGATGCGGCGCAGCAAGTCATGTCCTATATGAAGGAAAGCGAAACCTTTTCTCAACTGTTTCCCGCCGAGGATGTTGCGGCCGATCAGGGGGATGGTGCGGTATGGACATCTGACATATTAGCTGCGAATAAGAGCAACCCTGTATCAACAGTCGATCTTATCTGTCCCATTCGTTATACGCAAATCACATCAAAGTATGGGGATCGTGTTGATCCTTTTTCGGGCCAGCGCACCTTCCATAAAGGGCTGGATATGGCAGCGCCCCAAGGCAGTTGCGTATTGGCGGCACAAGACGGTGTGGTGTCGGTATGCGCTTATGATGAGGTGGGTGGATGGTATGTGGTGATTGATCATGGGGAGCGGTTGCAAACCTATTACGGCCACCTGTCTGAGATAACGGTAAAAAAAGGTGATCGTGTTTATGCGGGGCAAACGATAGCCCTGTCCGGCAATTCGGGAAAAACTACGGGCCCACATTTGCATTTTGAAGTGGTGGATCATGGTCAAAACGTTGATCCGGCCGTCTATATCCATGTTTAAATGTATCCGTAAAGTAACGGTACACCCGCTTTTCTTTTTCTGCTTGGCTTGGATCGTATTTACTGAGAGTAGTCTGAGTTTGTTGTGTGTGATGATGTCGGTTGCCTTGCATGAATGTGGTCATATCTTTGTATATTCCTGCGCGAATGTTGTAATTGACGAGATTCATCTGCAGCCTTTTGGGGTAAGAATAACGGTTCGCAATGAGGCGTTGATCCGCTCGGGTACACAACTGGTTTGTGCCTTGGCCGGGCCTTTGGTTAATTTAATTTGTGTTCTAATATTTTGGTTGATTTCAACCATGATACCTATGCCGGAATGGGGCTGGATATTTTATTTATCAAACCAGTTTCTTGGTATATTTAATTTGTTGCCGATCATGCCATTGGATGGAAGCCGTATTTTAGGCATCTTGCTATCCGCAATCTTTCATGAGTATATTTCTCGGATCGTGTGTGCATGGATAAGCTTTATTTTCGGCATCGGTGTTTTGGTGCTTGGAATTTTTGTGCTGATTGACAGCGGTATGAATGTATCTTTGTGTATGTTGGCGGGCTATATTTTAATATGCCTTGCCGTAAAAATATATAATCTACTAAAAAAGAGGATATCTAATGTTAAACCCAAAGCTTGAAAGTGCGCTGTACTGCGTCCAGAAACCGGGGCGTTATGTCGGCGGTGAGAAAAACAGTGTAAAAAAAGATAAAACAATAGATATTAGATTTGCCATGTGTTATCCCGATCTCTATGAGGTTGGCATGTCAAATTTAAGCATTAAAATATTGTATGAACTGATCAACAGCCGCAACGATGCTTGGTGCGAACGGGCCTTTGCGCCTGCGCTGGATATGGAAGAGCAAATGCGCCAGCGGAATATACCGTTGTGGGGGCTGGAAAGCGGTGATCCTCTATCGGAATTCGATTTTGTTGGCTTTACTCTGCAGTTTGAGCTCAACTATACAAGCATATTGCAGATGTTGGATCTGGCGGGTATCCCGTTCTACGCCAAGGATCGTAATGACGATTATCCGATTATTGTGGCGGGTGGCCCTTGTGCGTTTAACAGTGAACCTGTTGCGGATTTCTTCGATCTTATCATGATCGGAGATGGGGAAGAGCAGATTATGCAGGTGTTGGATCTGTATGCTCAAAAGAAAAAAGAAGGGTTTTCAAAGGCTGAATTTCTTAAGCGTGCCGCAGAGATTCGTGGGGTATATATTCCATCCATCTATGAGGTGTCCTACGGCGAAGATAATCAAGTCACGATCTCTCCGGACAAGAAGGTGGAGAGATATGTCATTACTGACCTGAATGGTTCATTTATGCCGGAAAAACCGATTGTTCCCACCATTCAGGCCATTCATGACCGTGTGGCGTTGGAGGTTTTCCGTGGCTGTATTCGAGGATGCCGTTTCTGTCAAGCCGGCATGATCTACCGTCCGGCTCGGTTCCGCAGTACGGAACGGTTGCTGGATAACGCTAAAAAACAATGCGCCAATACGGGCTACGATGAGATGTCGCTGTTGTCCTTGTCATCGAGCGACTATCCGAACATCAATGAATTGATTGACTCGTTAACGCAGTGGACATGCCCTGCGCATATCCGCCTGTCCTTGCCGTCATTGCGCATTGACAATATGCCTAAAGAATTGCTGGAAAAAATAGGGGAGAGCCGCAAAAATGGCTTAACGTTTGCGCCGGAAGCGGGCAGCCAGCGCTTGCGTGATGTAATTAACAAGAACATCACCGAAGCGGATATTATGAACACCTGCCGCCTTTCCTTTGAACAGGGGTATACCAGCGTTAAGCTGTATTTTATGTTGGGCTTGCCGACAGAAACGGATGA
>JAZKZU010000144.1:0-2753 GCA_045612825.1 Eubacteriales bacterium | reverse complement strand
CCCGAGGAATGGGGCGGCGATGTCATCTGCGTGCCCGTTTCGGCGCTCAAGCGTCAGGGTATTGAAGAACTGCTCGAGAACGTTCTGCTGGTTGCCGAAATGCGTGAACTCAAAGCCAATCCCGACCGTGCGGCTAAGGGTACCGTTATCGAGGCCCGTTTGGATAAAGGCCGTGGCCCTGTGGCTACCGTGCTGGTTCAGAATGGTACGCTCCATCATGGGGATACTATTATTGCCGGTACGTCGGTAGGCCGTGTGCGTGTCATGGTGGATGACCGTGGCCGTACCGTTAAGGTCGCCGGCCCGTCCGATCCGGTTGAGATCGTGGGTCTGGACAGCGTACCCGAAGGCGGCGATGTGTTCCATGCCGTATCGGATGAGCGTATGGCCAGAGAGTTGGTTGAACAACGTAAGTTCTCGGCTAAGGAGGAGAAGTTTACCGCTTCTTCGGCCGTATCGCTGGATGATCTGTTTGCCCGTATTCAGGAGGGTGCCGTTAAGGACTTCAATATCATTGTAAAAGCCGATGTGCAGGGTTCGGCCGAGGCCGTACGCCAGTCGCTGGAGAAACTCTCCAACGAGGAAGTGCGGGTTAAGGTTATCCATGCTGCTGTCGGCGGTATCAATGAGAGCGACGTGATGCTGGCCATGGCATCCAATGCCATCATCGTTGGCTTTAACGTCCGTCCCGATGCCCCTGCCCGTGACAGTGCCGCCCGCAACAAGATCGATATCCGCACCTACCGTATCATTTACGAGTGCATTGAGGAGATCGAAGCGGCGCTCAAGGGTATGTTGGCGCCCAAGGTTCGGGAAAAGGTTACCGGCCATGCCGAAATCCGTCAGGTTATCAAGATTTCGGGTGTCGGTTCGGTTGGCGGTTGCTATGTGACCGACGGTAGTATTCAGCGTGGATGCAGTGTGCGTCTGCTGCGTGATAACGTGGTTATTTTTGAAGGCGCTTTGGCTTCGCTCAAACGTTTTAAGGACGACGTGAAGGAAGTCAACGAGGGCTATGAATGTGGTATGAGCATCGAGAAGTACAACGACATCAAAGAGGGTGACGTGATCGAAGGCTATATCATGGAAGAGTATAAGGCATAAGGAGAAGCTATGTCAGGACACAGAATTTCCCGCATCAATGCCGATGCCCAGCGTGAGCTAGCCAACATTCTGCGTGATTTGAAAGATCCCCGCATCCCCGCCATGACCTCGGTTATGGCGGTGCGGGTGACCGAAGATCTGAAATTTGCCAAGGTGTACGTGTCGATGTTCGGCACCGATGAGCAGAAAAAAGAGGGAATCAAGGGCTTAAAATCGGCGGCCGGTCATATCCGCCGTCAGCTGGCTTCCCGTCTGGATCTGCGCCAGACACCCGAGCTGATCTTTGAGCAGGATGATTCCATCGAGCATCTGTCCCGTATTGATACCATTCTCAAAGGGATCCACATTCCCGACGAGGAATAATGGGTTCTTCCTGAGTACGATAGGGAGGTAAAAAATGGGAACAACAATCGGAAGAGCGGCGGCCGCCCGTATGTTGGCGGCGCAGGATAAGATCATGATTATTACCCACGTCAGCCCCGATGGGGACACGCTGGGGAGCGGCTTTGCCCTCTATCATGCCCTGTCCAGCCTGGGCAAGCGGGTGTGTGTGGTCAATTCCGACCGCATTACCCCCAAATACTGCTTCCTGTCGGGAGCAAAAAGTGTGCTTCGTCCCCAGTTTGAGCCGCAGTTTATCGTAGCGGTGGATGTCGGTGCGGTCAACCTCATCGGCAAGGAGTTGGAGTGTTATGCCGATCGCATTGATATGTGTATCGACCATCACCCCTCCAATGCCCGCTATGCTTCTTACAATCTAATTGATGCCCATGCGGCGGCTACCGGCGAGATTATGCTGGATATTATTTCGGCCATGCACGTGCCGCCTACAAGGGAGATTGCCGATGCGCTGTATACGGCCATCTCTACCGATACGGCCTGCTTCCGCCATTCATCCACTACGGCCACCACCTTGCGTAAGGCGGCCCGTACCGTGGAATGGGGTGCGGATATGGCCAATCTGAACAATCATCTGTTTGTGGTCAAGTCCAAGCAGTTGTTCGATCTGGAGCGCATGGCTATGGAGAACATCCGCTTTTATCGGGACAGCACCATTGCTGTTATGCCCATTACCTTGGACATGATGAACAAGAGCGGTGCGACCGAGGACGATACCGACGGCATTGCCAGCCTGCCCCGCCAGATTCAGGGGGTTGAGGTGGGCATCACCATGCGAGAGGTTAAGACCGACGAGTACCGCATTTCGGCTCGGTCGGACGGGCGCATCAACGTCAGCGCCATCTGTCAGCGGCTGGGCGGCGGCGGTCATGTCCGTGCTTCGGGCGCCAGACTGAATGGTACCAAGGATGAGATCATTGAACGCATCGTAAATGAGGTGCTGGCCGAGTATCGGGAAGTGGAGGGCGAATGAACGGCATCGTCCCTTTGAATAAAGACAGCGGGGTGCTTTCCCGCAAGGCGGGCAACGCCGTTTCCTTTCTGTATGGGGAGAAGAAACACGGGCACGCCGGCACGCACGACCCGTTGGCCAGCGGCGTATTGCCGATTCTGCTCGGGCGGGCGACCAAACTCATTCCGTTCTTGGATGATGAGAAGGTATATCGGGCCAAATTGCGCTTCGGTATCGTTACCGACACGGGTGATATTACCGGAAACGTGCAAAAAACGAGCGATTTTCGGCCGAAAGT
>JAZKZU010000143.1:0-1906 GCA_045612825.1 Eubacteriales bacterium | reverse complement strand
AGCCAACGCCCGTACCCAGATTAAAGACTTCCAATCCACGGTTCTGCTCAAACCGACGAAGCGCCGCCACATGGCCTTCCGCCAGATCCATAACGTGAATATAGTCACGCACGCCGGTACCGTCATGCGTATCGTAATCGTTACCGAATACCATCAATTCCTTACGAGACCCGTCGGCCACCTGCAGCAGAAGCGGCAGCAGATTGTTAGGACGGTCGCCCGAATCCTCACCAATATCGCCCGACTCATGCGAACCGATCGGATTGAAATAGCGAAGCACAACGGCATTGAAATCAGGATCGGCCTTGCAAACGTCACGCAAAATTTCTTCGGTCATTACCTTGGTCATGCCGTAAGGATTGGTAGCCGAAATGGGATATTCCTCCTTGGCCGGCATGGGGTTATGATCGCCGTAAACGGTGGCGCTGGAAGAGAATACGAAGTTGCGCACGCCGTACTTATTCATCGAATTCAGAATATTCATTAATCCGATCAGATTGTTTCCATAATACTTTAAGGGCTTCTCTACGCTCTCGCCCACCGCCTTGAATGCGGCAAAATAGATAACGGCATCAATATTACGTCCCTCGAATACCGCATCGCTCTGAGCAGGATCGCAAAAATCCGCCTTTACAAACTCAAAATCCTGTCCCGACACCTTGCGGGTGCGCTCCAGCGCCATGGGCTTACTGTTGCTGAAATTATCGGCGCAAACGATCTCAAACCCATTTTCCGCCAAAGCCACACAGGTGTGCGTTCCGATATATCCGGCGCCGCCGGCCACTAAAACTTTCATCATGGTACTCCTTTTTTCTTTTTTCTTAATCATAACACAAAAAAAAGGAAATGGGAATATGTAAAATGATTCTTTCCTTGTGTTTTTGTGTTTTTCGTGGTAAGATAACAACGAGGTGTTTTTTATGAAAAAGAAAAATACGTTACTGATTCTGGCTCCGTTTCTGATCATCCTCGGCGTTACGCTGTGTTTTATCCCCTCTCTGTTTGGACAAACTACACAGGAACCCGATTTCACCCCTCTTACCCAAGAGGAACTGGACAGATGCCCCGCCTCCGAGCCTCTGGCTTTGCGGCACCTCCCCGAAACCGAATATCTCCCCTTATCCAAGGCCGCTTATCATGCTCCCGTGGCCGATAGCCATTTTGATAATGCCTTATTTATCGGCGATTCGCTCACCAACGGGCTGGAACTGTTCGGCACGCTAAAAAATGCGTCCTACTTCTGCGCCACCAGCGCTACCGCCGCCGGCACCTTGGCTTCCCCTGCATTGGATGTCAACCTGTCCACGCACTTTTACGATAGCGTGTATCTAATGCTGGGCATCAATGAGATGGGTACCAATCCGTCGGTCTACGCCGCCCGCATGGGGCAGTTGATCGATCTGGTGCGTGCCCGCCAGCCCCGTGCCCGCATCTATCTGCAAACCATCCTGCCCGTCGTTCCCGAAATGACGTGGTCGGAAAAGGTCTTCTCGGTATCGAACATTCAGGCCGCCAACACCGCTTTGCGTGCCTTGGCCGAGGAAAAGAACGTCACCTTAGTGGATACCTATTACGCCTTTGCCGATACGTCAGGGCGTATGCCCGACGGCGTGACACGTGACGGCGTTCACCTTCATGCAAAAAATTATGCCATTTGGTGCGACTATCTTCGCACCCATACCACCTAAGGAGTTTTTTATGATTTACACGTCAGCCGAACAACTCATCGGCAATACCCCTCTTTTGGAGCTAACCCATATACAAACCCAAGCACGCTTGCTTGCCAAACTGGAATACCTCAACCCCGCCGGTTCGATTAAAGACCGTGCTGCCCTGTTCATGATCAACGAGGCCGAAAAGAGCGGCAAACTCAAAGCCGGCGCCACCCTCATTGAGCCCACCAGCG
>JAZKZU010000142.1:0-2542 GCA_045612825.1 Eubacteriales bacterium | reverse complement strand
GCGGGGAACCGAGCAGCATTAAGCAGTTCGTTCCGGGTGCAGTAGGTACCCTGCCTTATTCTATTTAATTTTAGGTGGTGACGATTTGGAATACCAAGCCTTATATCGCAAATGGCGTCCTACAAAATTTGATGATGTGTTTGGCCAAGATCATGTCACCGGCACATTAAAAAACCAGATTCAACAAGAAAAGATCGGTCACGCCTATTTGTTTACCGGCACTCGGGGAACAGGTAAAACTACCTGCGCTAAAATCCTAGCCAAGGCGGTCAACTGTTTATCCCCCCAGAACGGCGAACCGTGCAACGCATGTGAAAACTGCCGCCTGTTTGAACAAGAAAGCCTGTACGATGTTGTGGAAATCGATGCGGCCAGTAAAAGCCGTGTAGAAGATATCCGATCCATTATTGATGAAGTAATTTATGCTCCCTCCGTCGGTAAGCGTAAAGTGTATATTATCGACGAGGTCCAGATGATGACCAATAACGCCTTCAATGCTCTGCTGAAAACATTGGAGGGGCCTCCCGAGTATGTAGTCTTTATTTTGGCAACAACGGAAGTGCAAAAAATTCCCGCCACCATTCTATCCCGTTGCCAGAGATTTGATTTTAAGCGTTTGCCCGTTTCGGTCATTACTTCACGACTGAATCAGGTTGCCAAACATGAGAATATTACCCTGGACTCGCAGGCAGCAGAAATGATTGCTCTGTTGGCGGATGGCGCTATGCGTGATGCCTTGTCAATTCTGGAACAATGCCAAACCGCAGGAACGGTAACCAGAGAAACGGTACTGGAAACTGTCGGCATCGTCGGCTGTGAAGAA
Organism: Eubacteriales bacterium; assembly: GCA_045612825.1. Taxonomy (GTDB): domain Bacteria; phylum Bacillota; class Clostridia; order Oscillospirales; family UMGS1783; genus CAKSHC01. The sequence goes on along the minus strand of JAZKZU010000142.1, from coordinate 1,719 downwards.
CTACTGGAATTGATTGGCGCTTGCGCCGCTCAGGATATTGCGAAAGCCATGCTTTGTTTGGATGGGTTTTACGCCACGTCCAAGCGCATGGATACCCTTATGAGTGAAATGATCGGATGTTATCGGGATTTATTGCTGTTCAAAATGAATGCCGCCACTTGCGTACGGCGCAGTCAGGAAGAACGGGAATTGCTTAGCCGCATGGCCGATTCCTTATCCTGTGATTATATTTTCTATTGTATCGATCAGTTAACGCAGTCGATTGCCGGCACGTCGAAAAATAACGGAAACCTTACCGTTGCTCAAATGAGTATCATTCGCCTGTGCCGCCCTAAAGTGGCTGAGCCGCAAAAAGTTGAGGACAAGCCCGCTGCCATTACTCCATCTAAAACGCCGGCCATGCCCAATGAGAAAAAAGAAGTGCCTAAACCCGCCCAAACAAAACCCATAGTGCCGCCGCAAGCAGCACCTGCAGGGGATGCGGATTTTTATAAAAAGATGTTAGCCAACATCAAAATGCCGAATATCCGATTCTGTATTCCGCAAAAAGGCTCCTATGCCAATCAAGAATTATGCTTGTATGCCACAGCGAAATCGGAATACGATTTGGCTTGCCGTCCCGAAACTCAAAAACACATTCGGGATGCCTGCGCCGCCCTTGGTGTGGAAAATTGCACGATTCGTGTTATTCCTCCCAATGATATGCAGGTAAACCCCCAAGAACCTACCGATAGTTTTTCACTGTAAAGGAGATAGAAATATGAAAGTCAGAATTCCGAAGGATGCCGGCGGCCCCAGCCTGAGCTCTTTGAATAAACTGAAGAAAATGCAGGAAGATATGGAGGCTAAGCAGGTAGAATTAGCCGAAAGAGAATACTCTGCCTCTTCCGGCGGCGGCGCCGTTACCGTTACTGCGCTGGGAACTCATCGCATCCAATCCGTCAAGATTGATCCCGATGTAATTGATCCCGATGATACAGAAACGTTGGAAGACTTAATTTGTGCCGCTGTAAATGAAGTGATGGAAACGATTGATAAAACATCCGAAGATGAGCTTGGCCAAATTACCGGCGCATTAAGCGGTATGGGCTTACCGGGCATGTTTTAACCATGAGTACCTATCATACTCCCGTACAGAATTTAGCTGAGCAATTCCGAAAATTATCCGGAATTGGCGCCAAAACGGCTCAACGCTTGGCTTACGAAGTCTTGGAAATGTCCAAAGAGGATGTGCAGGCCTTTGCCGGAGCTCTGTTATATGCGAAGGAGCATACGGCAACCTGTCCGATCTGCTTTGGCCTATCCGGCCAGAAAGATATGTGCGAGATTTGCGCCGATGAACGTCGGGATCATTCCCGCATTTGCGTGGTGGAACAGCCGCAGGATATCGTTTCTTTTGAACGAATTCGTGATTATAAGGGCTTATATCATGTATTGCACGGCGTAATTTCTCCTATGGACGGTGTCGGGCCCGAGCACCTCAAAATCAAAGAACTGATATCCCGAGCAGGAGCCGATGGGGTAGAGGAGATCATCCTTGCTACAAACCCCACCATCGAAGGGGAAATGACGGCAACCTATATCCATAAACTGCTCAAAGTTTTGGATATTAAAGTTACCCGTATTGCATACGGAATTCCTGTCGGCGGAGATCTGCGCTATGCGGATGAAGTGACCTTGTTGCGTGCCTTTGAAGGCCGCCGCAGCATGGATTGAGGT
>JAZKZU010000141.1:0-3278 GCA_045612825.1 Eubacteriales bacterium | reverse complement strand
GTGGCGGGGGATTATGACCTGCCGATTACCGTTACCTTGCCCGGCACGAATTTGCTCATTTCAAACCAGTCGGTATCCAGCATCAAGATGAGTTTTGATCGGCTGGATCGCAAGCAGGTGGAGGCCAAGATCGTGACCGACGGTAAGGTTAAGGACGGGTACTGGCTGGGTGAGATTACCGCTTCGCCGAGTTCGATGAAGGTAGAGGGACCGGCCAGTTTGTTGGCTAAGGTGGAAAATTATCTGATCGAGGTAGACGTAACGGGACTTAATACCGTTAAGACCATGCGCCAGAACGTGGTGTATGTGGATGCCGACGGCGACGTGGTTGACGGCAAGTATCTGACGGGAGAGTTCTCCAGCGTGTCGGTCAATATTCCTGTATATTATATAAAGGAAGTGCCGTTGGTGGTGACGGGGCTGAACAAGTCGGGCGGAACCGATGCGACGATGTTTAGTTCTCAGGTATCGCCTTCGACGGTTCGGATTGCAGGGCCGGAGAGTGATCTGCAGTTGCTCAATCAGATTGTGGTGGACACGGTGGATACCTCCAAGATTGAGTATTACGAGAATTACACCAAGGAATTGGCGGTACCTACCGGCTTTAAGCTTCTGGATGAGGTGGAGTCGGTGTCGATCGTGGTGCGCATGGAAGACAGCGTGACCCGTCGGTTCACCCTGCGTGAGTTTTCGGTAGAGAATGCCGACGGTGCGCAGGTGCAGGTGCAGGATCGGTCGCTGACGGTGAAGGTGCGTGGATTGTCGGATGATATCATGTCGATTCGTGACACGGATATCCGTGCGGTTGTGGATGTCAGTTCCGTTGTGGCGACCAAGGGTACGGTCTCGGTGCCGGTGACCTTTACGGTGGCCGATGGCAAGAACGTAGGCGTGGTTGGAAAATACACGGTTACAGTCAGGATTCAATAAGAAATGCGGCTTCGCCTGAGTTTGGCGAAGCCGTTTTCGAGGTGCAGGATGTATATAGTAAATTCGATTCGATTGCAAATTGAGAGTCCGGCAGAGGAAGCGTTGGCGCAGGCGGCAAAGGTTAGTGGGTTGCCTCTTTCGCAGGCGTTTGTTTTGCGGCGGGCGGTGGATGCACGGCGGGCGGTGCCGGTCTTTGTCTACTCGGTGGGGTTCGATGTGCCTTATCGGGGGGATGTGACGGGAGCGGCATGGCAGGAGGAATATACCTTGCCCAAGCCGACGGGGCGGCAGCGCATGGATGGGCGGCCGATCGTTGTCGGTTTCGGGCCTGCGGGTATGTTTGGTGCGGTGGCGCTGGCCGAGCGGGGGTATTGCCCGATTGTGCTGGAGCGTGGTGCGGATGTGGAGAGTCGGCAGAAGGCGCTGGAGGAATTTTTTGCGACGGGGGAGCTGGATCCCGATACCAACGTGCAGTTCGGTGAGGGGGGTGCAGGCACCTTTTCCGACGGAAAATTGGGTACCCGTATCGGGGATATGCGTTGCCGATGGATTCTCAGGCGGTTTGTGGAGTTTGGTGCGCCCGAGCGTATTTTGTGGCAGGCCAAGCCGCATGTGGGTACGGATTTATTGTGCCGAATTGTCAAGCGGATTCGACAGCGGATTGAGGAGTTGGGCGGCGAGGTCATTTTCTGCGCTACGCTGACCGGCATTGATCGCATCGGCGGCAGCGTGTCGGGGGTGCGTGTCGGTGGCGTGGAGAAGATGAAGAGTGATTGTGTCGTCTTAGCCACGGGGCACAGTGCCAGAGATATTTATGAGCTGACGGCCAAGCTGGAGTTGCCGATGGCGGCCAAGCCGTTCTCGGTTGGTGTGCGCATTGAGCATCGGCAGGAGGACATCGATTCTTCCTTATATAAAGGGTATGCGGGGCATCCGTTGTTGGGTGCGGCTGAGTACACCTATTCGTTGCGCAAGGGTGAGCGTGGTGTTTACAATTTCTGCATGTGTCCGGGCGGCGAGGTGATTGCGGCGGCCAGCGAGATTGGCGGCGTGGTTACCAACGGTATGAGCAACAGTGCTCGTGCGGGTGTTAACGGCAATGCGGCCTTGTGCGTGTCGGTGTTGCCGCAGGATTTTGGCGGGGACTTGTTTGGCGGCGTGCGGTTTCAGCGGCAGTTGGAGCAGGCGGCCTTTGGCGTGACCAATTCCTACCGTGCGCCGGCGCAGATGGTGAAGGATTACATGGCGGGCGTGAAGACGGCGCAGTTCGGACGTGTCAAGCCGACCTATTCGGCGGGCGTGGTGCCCTATGACTTAAACGGCATCCTGCCGAGTTTTGTGAATGAGTATTTGCGGTTTGGACTAAAGAACTTTGTATTGCAGGGTCGGTTTTATGCGGATGGCGAGGCAGTGCTGACGGGGGTGGAAACCCGAACCTCGGCGCCCTTACGCATCGAGCGTAACGAGCAGATGGTGTCGACGGTATTGGATGGCCTGTACCCCTGCGGAGAGGGTGCGGGGTATGCCGGCGGGATCATGAGTGCGGCGGCCGACGGTTTGGTGGTTGCTGAGCAGATTATGAAACGATATGAGGCGATGTAAGTGGAGATTATCGGAACAATAGTAGGCCGTGAGGGCAATGTGGCGCAGGTGATGATTTTGCGCACATCGGCTTGCGGGCATGATTGTGAGACCTGCGGGGCGTGCGCCGGCAAGGAGCACATTCTTTTGGCGGCGGATGAGGTCGGGTACCCGATCGGTACGAAGGTGGCGGTTGAGGTAGCGGATGAGGCGCCGCTGGGTCTGGCGTTTGTCGTGTATATTTTGCCCCTGTTGCTATGCGGCGGTTTTTGCGTAGCATCCTTTTTGCTTTGGCAATCGGGGTGGTGGGGATTGATTCTCGGTGTCACCATTTGGGCGGTTTTGCTATATTATATGAATAGGAAAAAGAGGCGCAGTGGTGTGGATGGCAGGGTCATTCGACAGGAAAAATAAAAAGTCGAAAAAAATGAAAAAAATGCTTGACAAATGGGTTGCGGATGAGTATACTAAGTAAGGTTTCGCCTCCGAAGAAGTTACAAAGTTGCGACTTTGAAAAAAACTTCGAAAAAGAGAAAATACCTCTTGACAAATGCATCGAGTTCTGTTAGAATAGAACTCACCTCACCACTGAAAGGTAGTGAGATCCTCGAAAGAGGAAGCCTGCATCGGACCTTGAAAATTAAACAATGAGAAAAGAAACAAGGACCTGTTAATTCTGATTGAGAAGATTGATCAGATCAAATTAACAAGTACGTTTTACAAAGTAATTTGGAAACGGAGCTTGACAAACTCGACTTTATTTAAAT
>JAZKZU010000140.1:0-2623 GCA_045612825.1 Eubacteriales bacterium | reverse complement strand
TCTGCGGCGAAATCTCGGCCGCTATCTTGGTGATTTCCTCTTGCGCCATGGTAGAGATCATGGCACGACGGTCTTTTTTCTTCTTAGCCGTTATCTTCGACTGATCAAATATGCCAAAATTGACATTCATCGGCTGGAAATTCACAATGGATTCATTGCTGATATAATGCGCCAATGCGCCAATGGCTGTATTGGCAGGGAAATCTACCGTTTCCTCACCTAACGCCATGCGAGCCGCCACAATACCTGCCACAAGACCCGATGCAGTACTTTCGACATACCCCTCCACGCCCGTCATCTGACCGGCAAAGAATAAGCCGACTCGGTTTTTAACCATATAGGTATGATCCAGCTGACCGGGGGAATGGAGAAAGGTATTGCGATGCATGACCCCATACCGAATAAACTCGGCCTGTTCCAAACCCGGGATCATGGAGAATATCCGCTTTTGTTCGGGCATGCGCAAATGGGTCTGAAATCCAACGATATTATACAGACTTCCCTCGCTGTTGTCTTTCCGCAGTTGCACAACGGCGTACGGATCTTTTCCCGTACGAGGATCAGGCAGACCGACCGGCTTGAGCGGGCCGAAGCGGATAGTATCTTCCCCTCGGCGGGCCATGACCTCGATGGGCATACAGCCCTCAAAAACGCGGCTATCCTCAAATTCATGAAGTTGCACACAGTCCCCGTTTACCAATTCCCGATGAAAGGCCAGATACTGCTCTTTATCCATGGGGCAGTTGATATAATCGGGGCTTCCCTTTCCGTAGCGGGAGGCAAAATATGCCTTGGACATATCAATGCTTTCAAAGGTCACAATGGGAGCGGCCGCATCAAAAAAAGAAAGCGGCTCACCCAAGGCGTTTGAAATGGCATCGGCCAACGGGCCGCAGGTTAACGGGCCGGTAGCAATAATGCAGATATCATCCTCGGGAATCTCCTCCACCTTTTGGCTGATGAAGGTGATGCGGGGATGGGATAAAATTTTCTCGGTAATATAGCGGGAGAAGGCTTCCCGATCGACCGCCAGCGCTCCGCCTGCCGGAACAGTTGTGGCCTCGGCGGCAGTAAGAATCAGCGAATCCATGATGCGCAGTTCTTCCTTAAGCAGACCGACGGCATTTTCCAATCCTGCGGCACGCAGAGAATTGGAACAGACCAACTCGGCAAAGTCCCGATTATGATGAGCGGGAGTAAATTCGTGGGGTTTGATGTCAATCAACTCAACATCCACACCCCGTTGGGCCGCCTGCCATGCCGCTTCGCAACCGGCCAGCCCCGCACCGATAATCTTAATCTTCATTTTTCTTTTCCGGTTGCTTTTCAAAACCGCAACCGTCCTTCAAGCAATGGATTTTGCCGCCTCGGCGCATTTCACGGAACAGACTTTGTCCACAGTTGGGACAGGTTTCAGCCAAGGGTTTATCCCACGTCATAAAGCCGCAGTCTTTTCCCTTTTCGCAGGCGTAATAGGTCTTACCCTTACGGGTTTTTCTTTCAACAATGCGACCGCCGCACAGCGGGCAATTCCCTTCCGTTTCCACCAAGATGGACTTGGTATTGCGACACTGCGGAAAACCGGGGCAGGCCAAGAACTTGCCGTTTTTCCCGTTGCGGATGACCATATTGCGACCGCATTTTTCGCAGATAATATCGGTAACTTCTTCGGGTACTTTGATCTTGACACCTTCAAATTTCTTATCGGCCTGAGCCAAAGTCTTGGCAAAGTCGCCATAGAAATCCCGAATGATCTCGACCCATTCCACTTCACCGTCGGCCACCTTTTCCAGATTATCTTCCATGGCGGCGGTAAATTTGACATTGACAATATCCTTAAAATTCTCGATCATGACCTGATTGACCGTTTCGCCAAGCGGCGTGGGAGAAAGAATCTTCTTTTCCCTCTCGGCATAGTCACGGCTGATGACGGTAGCAATGGTAGGGGCATAGGTACTGGGGCGACCGATTCCCTTATCTTCCATAGCCTTGATCAAGGTATCATCGGTATAGCGTGCGGGCGGCTGGGTAAATTTCTGCTCGGTGAGCAGACCAAGGAAGGGCAACACATCCCCTTTCTGCATATCGGGAATCCCCTTGCTGGGAGTATCTTCCTCATCCTTGCTTTCGCTGTACAGTTTCGCATAGCCGTCAAAAACAACCTTATTATGGGTCAACTTAAACAAATAGCCATTAGCCGTGATCTCCACGGTGGTAACATCCAACATCTTATTCGCCATCTGGCAGGCAATAAAACGGCTCCAGATCAACTTGTAAAGACGGTATTGCTGAGGGGTCAGGCTGTCTTTAATCTGATCAGGGATTAAATTCACATCCGTCGGGCGGATGGCTTCATGGGCATCCTGTGCATTTTTTGATTTGGTAAAGACATTGGGCGATGACGGGCAATATTCCTTACCGTAAGTTTTCACGACATAGTCACGGGCCGCCTGCGCCGCATCGTCGGAGATGCGCAACGAATCGGTACGCATATAAGTAATCAGACCGGTAGAGCCGACCCCATCGATATCAATACCTTCATACAACTGTTGAGCGGTACGCATGGTAACCTCGGGGCGGAACCCGAAACGTCGAGACGCCTCACGCTGAAGTGTCGAAGTAA
>JAZKZU010000139.1:0-2149 GCA_045612825.1 Eubacteriales bacterium | reverse complement strand
TTGCTCGGAAACGCCCCTGTTTTTAGCGTTTTCGGGCTGGAAATTCCGCTTTTAGTACTCATTTTAATACCCGTTGGGCTCTATTTTACCATCAGAACCAAGGTTTTACCCATCCGAATGTTCCCCGAAATGCTCCGCATTGCCGCCGAAAAGAACCAAAAGAAAACGGGCGGACTGTCGGGCTGGCAGGCGCTGATTGTGTCCACCGCCACCCGTGTGGGTATGGGCAACATGGCTGGTGTTGTCGCCGCCGTATCGCTTGGCGGTGCGGGCGCCGTCTTCTGGATGTGGGTCACGGCGCTGATTGGCTTGGCTACGGCTTATGTTGAGGGTACGCTGGCGCAGCTCCATAACGAGGACGATCCCCTCTACGGCGGCAAGCGCGGCGGCCCTGCCTATTATATTCATAAACTCTTTGCCGGCAAAAAGAAAAAGAGCATCCTTGCGATACTCTTTGCCGTGTCGGCCTTGGTCTGCTGGTGCGGCGTCAGCCAGATTGCCAGCAACTCGGTCACCGATGCTTTCCATAGCGCTTTCGGTATTGCGCCGTGGATTACCTCGGCGGTACTGCTGGTGCTGGCGGCGGTTATCGTGTTGAGAAAGAACGCTACCGTTAAGGTGCTGGATCTCTTAGTGCCCATTATGGCCATTGCTTATTTTGTGCTCACGTTAGTGGTGATTGGGCTGAATATTACCCAAGTTCCTGTTGTATTTGCCCGTATTTTTGAGGAAGCCTTTGGACTGCGGCAGATGGTAGCGGGCGGCTTTGGCGGAGCGTTGATGTTTGGTGTGAAACGTGGGTTGTTTTCCAATGAGGCGGGCAGCGGTTCGGCCCCCTGTGCGGCGGCGGCCGGACAGGTGTCCCATCCCGCCAAGAGCGGCCTGTTCCAAGCCCTTGGTGTCATTATCGATACCATCGTCATCTGTACCTGCACCGCTATGCTCGTCCTGTTAGCGCCCCAAGCGGTGACGGCAGGGCAGGAGGGCATGGGGTTGTTACAGAGCGCCATGCACCATCATCTGGGCGGTTTCGGTGTGGTCTTTACCGCCATTACCTTGTTCCTGTTCTGTTTCTCCACCTTTATCGGAATTTTGTATTACGCCCGCTCCAACGTGGCCTATCTGTGCGGAGATAACTGGTGGTCACAAACGGCCTATAAGATACTGGCCTTGGTGATGCTCTTTGTCGGCGGTATCGCCCAGCCCTCTTTTGTGTGGGATTTGGGGGATCTCGGCATTGCGCTGATGACTGTATTTAATATGATGGCTCTGCTCCCGATGGGCGGCCAAGCCATTAAGGCTTTAAATGATTATAATAATATAAGAAAAGAACGGTCGAAATGACCGTTCTTTTTTATTACTTATTGGGTTTGTATGAGTCTTTTAGTGTTACGATTCTATTGAAAGCTCCATCTTTTGGGTCTTTGATGAAGAAGCCGGTACGGACAAACTGGAAGCGTTCGCCGTCTGCGGCTGCAGCCAGAGCCGGCTCGAACATGGCGTTCTCAAAGGTTTTGCAGGAGTCACGATCCACATAGTCGAGATAGGACGCACCCTCGGGGATATCGCCGACGTTGGGGATGGTGAACAGCTTTTCATAAACACGCACTTTCCCCTTTTCGGCATGAGCGGCGCTGACCCAATGGATGGTGCCCTTGACCTTACGGCCATCCGCCGGCATGCCGCAACCTGTTTCCAGATCGGCGGTGCAATGCAGTTCGATCACCTTGCCGTTTTCGTTCTTGATGATCTCGTTGCACTTAACGATATAGGCGCCCATCAAGCGTACTTCGCCGTCGGGTTTTAAGCGGAAGAATTTGCCGGGCGGGTTTTCCATGAAGTCCTCACGGTCGACATAGACCACACGGCTAAAGGGAACGGCACGCTTGCCTGCCGTTTCATCCTTGGGGTTGTTGGGCAGGTCAAAGGTCTCGGTCTTGTCCTCGGGATAGTTGGTAATAACTACCTTCAGAGGATCGAGCACCGCAATGCGGCGAGGCACTACGGGATCGAGATCGGTACGGATGCAATGCTCGAGCAGTTCGTAATCCACGATCGAATTGGCCTTGGCTACGCCTGCCGTTTCAACGAACTTGAACAAGCTTTCGGGGGTATAGCCACGGCGGCGCAGACCGCACAGGGTTGGCAT
>JAZKZU010000138.1:0-3865 GCA_045612825.1 Eubacteriales bacterium | reverse complement strand
CCCATACGGCAACCGACCTGGGTGGACAGGCAGACGGAAAGCCCGTGCTTGTAGTCCATGACCACACATTCCACATAGGCCTCATTATCTAATTTTACTAAATATTTGACCGTTCCGTCAAGTGCTGAGCAATATTTATTTGTAATTTGGAAAGAAGTCAGCGTCGAATTTTGGCGCAACCAGTCGATCATGGGGCGGGGCAGGTTGGGAATGTCCTCCCAAACGGCGATGCCCCGTGCCAGATGGCGGTACAACTGATCGGCACGGAAACGGGGGAAGCCGCCCGAAACGATAAACTCGGTCAGCTCCTCATAGGTCATACTTTTGATATCCTTCATGCGTCTTCCTTTATCAGTAATGTCATATAAAATCCGTCGTGCGGATCGGTGGGCATAACCTCGGCCTTGACGCGAAATTCGGGGTGATGCTCCAAAAATCGGTCACGCACGCCTCGGTTTTCTGCTTCGTTCAGGGTGCAGGTGGAGTAGAGCAGACGTCCGCCCGCTTTGAGGTATTGCGCCGCATTTTCGAGGATGGCCGCCTGTACCTTGGTCAGCGAGGCGGTATCGGGATTGCGGTAGCGCAGTTCGGGACGGCGGGAGAGTTGGCCCAAGGCCGAACAGGGTACGTCGGCCAGTATCGCATCGGCCTGCGACACCTCTAAGGGTGCGGTGGCATCGGCGGTGGCGGCGGTGATGCAGGACAGTCCCAAGCGAGCCGCCCCCGATTGGATGAGCCCTACCCGATGCTCGTGCAGGTCAAAGCCGTAGATGCGCCCACGATTGTTCATGTATTGGGCGGCGGTAAAGGCCTTGCCGCCGGGGGCACAGCACAGATCGAGCATAACTTCATCGGGCTTCGGATCAAGCAAAGCCACGGCCGATTGCGAGGATTGCCCCTGCAGATGGAACAGCCCCTCGCGGTAGGCGGGCAGGGTTTCGAGCGCCGAGGAGAGGGAGAGGTGCAAGGCATTGGGCAGGCTTATTTGCGTAGCGGTCACGCCCTGCTCGGCCAAGATATGTATCAGTTCCTCGGCTGTGGTGCGGCAGGTGTTGACCCGTGCCGTGATGGGCGCGGGGGTGAGTGCCTGTTCCAAAAAGGCATCGGTTTTCTCGCCCAAGGCTTGATGCAAGAGCGCATAGATTTCGTCCGACACGCTGTAGCGCACGGCGGACGGAAGGTCTTGGGGCAGGGGTGGCAGATTGCGCAGAATGGCATTGGCAAGCCCTGCGGCATTGGGGGCTTTTTTGCGCAGTATGGCCACCGTTTCGTTGACTGTTTTTGCGGCGGGGAAATCGGTGAAATACCGTCCGTAAGCCCCGACTCGCAGGGTGTTCAGAATGAGCGGGGACATTTTTCCCAGCTTCATTTTGCTCACCTGTGCGATGCAAAAATCAAGCAAGCGCAGCCGTTCCAACGTGCCAAAATAGAGCTGCTTATAAAGGGCACGGCCCCCGACCGACAGATCGCTGTGGCCGAGGGTGCGTTTGAGTTCTAAGTTGGAATAGGCGCCATGCTCAAGTGTTTCAATCAGCGAGCGCACGGCGAGAAAGCGGGCGTTGTCCATCAATCTCTTCTCCGATTAAACATCAGCAGCAAACGAAGTACCTGCGTTAAGGATACCAGCATGGCGGCCACGTAGGTCATGGCGGCGGCCGAGAGCACCTTGCGAGTGCCTCTTAATTCGTCATCGTCGAGCATATTCATGCTATCCAGCGTTTGCATGGCACGGCGGGAGGCGTTAAACTCCACAGGCAATGTCACCAACTGGAAAACCAGCATCAGCGAGAAGGCGGCAATGCCCCATAAAATCAGCGGCTGATAGGAAAAGAGCAGACCCGCAAGCAGAAGCAGAGGGGCAAGGGAAGACCCGATCTGGGTCACGGGAATGATGGCGGTGCGCAGCTTGATGGGGAAGTAGCCCACATTGTACTGGATGGCGTGCCCCGCTTCATGGGCGGCGATACCAAGGGCTGCAACCGAGGTCGACTCGGCCACACCACGGGAGAGGCGAATCACGTCCGCCTTGGGATCGTAATGGTCGGAGAGATTGCCCTCCACCGTTTCCAGCCCGATATGGTGCAGGCCGTTGTCGTTGAGAATCTGGCGGCAGACGTCCATGGCCGTCCGTCCACGGCGGGAGGCGACCTGCGAAAATTTCTTATAGGTGCTGTTGACCTTAAACTGCGCCCAGATGGATAAGATCAGGGCGGGCAGCATGAGAAGCAAAGCATAGGGATCAAAATAATAATATCCCGGCATATAGAATAACGGTGTCATTCGAGTACCACTCCTTTTTTTATAGGATTCCCGTTGAGGTACTGGCTATCCGTCATGGATTTTTTTCCTTCGGGTTTGATCATCGTTAAACGCACGGCGCCCTCGCCGCAGGCAACGGTTAACCCCTCGCCGTCAATCACCGCGGCGGGCGCACCACTACCCGAAACGATGGCGCAGGCGTAAACCTTGAGCACCTTCCCGTCCAGCATGGTAAATGCGCCGGGGAAGGGCGAAAGGCCACGGACGTGATTAAAGACCTCACGGGCCGACTTGGTAAAATCAATGCGGCAATCGGCCTTGGTAAGCATGGGGGCATAGGTATGGGCGGCATCGTCCTGCTTCACGGGCGTAATGTCATCGAGCAAATCCAAAGTCTGCACCAAGAGCTTAGCGCCCATAGCGGCCAAGCGATCGTGCAAGGATTCGGCATTGTCCTCATCAGTAATGACGGCAGCGCATTTGGAGAGCATATCGCCCGTATCCAATCCCTTTTCCATATACATGATGGTAACGCCCGTTTCGGTTTCCCCATCCATGATACAGCGGTTGATGGGGGCGGCGCCACGGTACTTGGGCAGGAGGGAAGCGTGCACGTTGATGCAGCCGTATTTGGGGAAGTTGAGCACGTATTCAGGCAAAATTTTGCCATAGGCGGCCACGGCAATCAGCTCGGGAGCAAGTTCCCCCAGCAGATCGGCGATGGCGTTATTTCTAAGGGTTTCGGGCTGATAAACGGGGATGCCCGCCTCCAGCGCCGCCACCTTAACGGGCGGAGGGGTCATTTTATAGCCACGCCCCGTCGGCTTGTCGGGCTGGGTAATCACGGCGCACACCTCATGCCCCGCTTCCAGCAAGGCCTTCAAGGGCGAAACCGCAAAGTCGGGTGTGCCCATATACAGAATTCTCATTCCTGCTCCTCCAATAACTGCTCGTACTCCTCTTTGGAGAGCATACGCACGGCCGTTTCATAGATGGTCTTGCCATCCAGATGATCATTCTCATGAGAGAGGGCTTGGGCTAAAAAGCCCTCGGCCTCCAAGGTGTATTCCTCACCAAAGCGATCCTGCGCCTGGATCACCAAACGCTCAGGACGGCGGGTAAGGGCAATCTGGCCGGGGCAGCTTAAACACCCCTCGGTGTTCTCCTGCTCGCCCTCGGCTTCGAGGATGGTAGGATTGATGCATTCGATCAAGCCCTCGCCGATATCGACTACGAACAGGCGGCGGAGCATCCCCACCTGCGGGGCGGCCAGCCCCACGCCGTTGGCTTTATACATGGTCTGCGCCATGTCATCGAGAAGGGCGTGCAGTTTCTTGTCAAAATTTTCTACGGGACGGCAGACCTTGGTGAGTACCTCGTCCCCGCGTTTTACGATTTTTCTGGTAGCCATAGTACACTCCTTATTGTAAGGTATAGGGGTTAATATCGGCATCGATGAGGATGCGCTTATTGGTTTTCATTTCTTCCAACACCTGCCGCAGTACCGCACGGAAAGCGGCATTGGCACGGCATTTGATCAGCAATCGGAATCGGTATCGCCCGCCAACCTTAGTCATACGGCAAGGAAGTCGGATCGTAGCCATGT
>JAZKZU010000137.1:0-1415 GCA_045612825.1 Eubacteriales bacterium | reverse complement strand
GTATACGGCAATGACAAAACGCTTCATCATGCTTCCTCCTTGGCTACGATAATATCGTCAATCGACCCACCGGGCGGCAGCATCGGTAAAACAAATTCATCTTTATCGATGCGAGTGTCAATCAGGTAGGGACCGTCATGCTTCATCGCCTCGGCAAAGGCGGATCTAAACTCGTCCATCGTCTGGGCAACGCTGGCTTTAGCGCCAAAGGCCTCGGACAGTTTGACAAAATCGGTCTTTCTCTCCAGCACCGTGTTGGAATAGCGTTTGCCGAAGAACAAGGTCTGCCATTGGCGAACCATGCCCAGCACGCCGTTGTTCATCAGCACCACCGTAATGGGCAGATTATAGGTCACGGCGGTGGCCATTTCGTTCAGGTTCATGCCAAACGAGCCGTCGCCCGTGATCAGCACCACTCGATCATTCGAGGCCACCTGTGCGCCAATCGCCGCACCCAAGCCAAAGCCCATCGTACCCAAGCCGCCCGACGAAGCGAAGCGGCGGGGCTGCTCAAAGTCCACGTACTGGGCCGTCCACATCTGATGCTGGCCCACGTCGGTCGCAATAATGGTCGCCGCATCCTTGCCGGCGTTGATCACGTCAAAGGCCTTCTTCGGGGTAATCGTTTCCTTGGCCACCTTGGCGTCGGCCTCAGCCTCGATCCGCTTTTCCTCGGCCTTGAGCCCCTCAACCAGCTCCCGCCATTCGGGATGCTCGGTCTTGGCGCAACGCTCAAGAATACGGGTAAACGAAGAAACAATATTACCAACCAAGCCGACATCGACTTTAATATTCTTATTGATCTCCGACAGGTCGGTATCCAGCTGAATAATTTTGGCGTTGCGGCAATATTTAGCGGTATTGCCGGTGGCACGGTCGCTAAATCGCACGCCAACACCCAGCACCAGATCGGCCTCTTTGTTGGCCATCGAGGAAGCATAGTGTCCGTGCATCCCCTGCATCCCCAAGAACCGCTCGTAGGAATTGGGCAGAGCCGAAAGGCCCATGAAGGTACAGCCGATATAGCCGTCGATCTTCTCGGCCAAGGCCTTGATCGCCTCGGTCATGCCGGCGCCGGCCGCCCCGCCGCCGATATAAATATAGGGGCGCTTGGCGGCATTGAGCAGTTCCACCGCACGGTCAATATCCGCATCGCTTGCCTCTTTCTCGGGATAGGGGGCTACGACCTCCTGCGCAACATATTCACACTTATCGATCTGAACATCTTTGGGAATATCGATCAGCACAGGGCCGGGACGACCCGACTTGGCAATGCGGAAGGCCTCACGGATGGTATCGGCCAATTCGTTTACATCCTGCACAAAATAGTTGTGCTTGGTGATGGGCAGGGTCACGCCGGTGATGTTGATTTCCTGAAAGCCGTCCTTGCCGATCAGCGAGGTGGGGACGTTGCC
>JAZKZU010000136.1:0-2749 GCA_045612825.1 Eubacteriales bacterium | reverse complement strand
AATCGCCTTGCGAACCTTGCCGCCGTTTTCTACCGAAACGAGCTTGGCACGTTCTTCTTCCATATTGGCCTTGCACATCTTGGGGATGAGCTGGACAAACAGAACCACGCCCAGTACGCCGAAGATGTAGGCGATACCGTGACCAACCGTAACCAGACTTTCCAGTTCGGGGTTAACGGTAGCCTTGGCGGCCGAGAAGGCAGGAGTTGAGGTCAGCGAGCCGGAGAGCAGACCAACGACCATCGCCGTCAATCCCTCGTCGCCGCCCTGAATGGACTCGGTACCAATGGCACGACCCGCATAGATGCAGGAGATGGCGGCCACAGCACCGGCCAGAATGATGACCAGACCCAGCAAAACATAGGACTTAAAGTTCTTCTTCAGGTTGCCGAAGAATTTGGGGCCGGCAATAAAGCCAACCGAAGTAACGAACAGGATCAGGCCGAGGTTCTCGATGAGTTTGAGTGCATTTTCAGCCATACTGCCGACGACTACGCCGTCAACCTTAATGGCCAGAGCCGACTCCAACGCCCCGTACAGGAAGCAACCGAAGATCAGCGCCACAATGAACACGCCCGAGTCACCAAGGCTTACGCCCTTGACGGTGATGCGACCCAGCGCATAGCCGACAGCGGCGATGGCCAGCACGCAGAACACCAGGAATGCCACTCCCGAAACGGAGATCATTCCATTACCGAAAATATCCATTTTCTATATTCCTCCAAAAATTAAAATACCTTTTTACCCTCGAAGTTGGGGTTGCCGTGGGTATAGGTGGGAAGCAATTTCGGAGAAACTTCCGTACCCTCAATGCCTGCGGCCGAACGCTGGGCTTCAAACTCGTCAACGTGCTTGAGAGTCAGCACACCAACGGTAGCACCCTTGGCGGCGGCAGCGGCATTCTTACCGGCACTGCGACCAAAGACGATAATATCGAGCAAGGAGTTGCCCATCAAACGGTTACGGCCATGAATACCGCCAACCGCCTCACCGGCAACAAACAGGTTTTTAATATTGGTGGTCTGCCCGTCAACCGTGATATCCAAGCCGCCGTTCTGATAATGCAGAGTCGGATAGATCAAAATGGGCTCTTTGCGGATATCGATGCCGTACTTGGCAAACATACGGTGCATGGCGGGAATACGGCGCAGAATCGTGCCCTCGCCGCCGATCTTCTCGATCATCGGAGTATCCAGCCACACGGCCTGACCCGAACCGGTGTCAACACCATTGCCACGGTCGGAACACTCACGAATGATCGAAGCGGCCGACACGTCACGGGTTTCCAGCGGATGCATGAAGGCTTCGCCCTTCACGTTGATCAGCTTCGCACCCAGCGAACGCACCTTCTCGGTAACCAGCGCACCGAAGATCTGTTCGGGATAGGCGGCACCGGTCGGATGGTACTGCAGGGTATCGGCATAGAGCAATCTCGCTCCGGCACGGTAACCCATAACCAGACCGTCAGCGGTAGCGCCGTAGTGGTTCGAGGTCGGGAAGCCCTGATAGTGCATACGTCCCGCACCGCCGGTAGCGATAACCACCGTCTTGGCACGAGCCACCATCAGCTCCTTGGTTTCCATATTCATCAGCACAGCGCCGGCGGCGTTGCCCTGATCGTCCAAAATCAACTCGATAGCGGCGGTGAAATCGACCACGGGAATACCACGGCCGAGCACCTCATCACGCAAGGTACGCATGATCTCAGCGCCCGAATAGTCACGAGCGGCGTGCATGCGCTTTCTGGAAGTACCGCCGCCGTGGGTGGTAACCATGTTACCCTCGGCATCCTTATCAAATTCCACGCCCAGTTCGCCGAGCCACTGAATGGCTTCGGGAGCGTCGCAAACCAGCTTGGCCAGCAGGTCGCGCTTGGCGGCATAGTGACCGCCGCCGAAGGCATCCACAAAGTGAATGGCGGGAGAATCGTTGGGCTTATCAGCAGCCTGAATACCGCCCTCTGCCATCATGGTATTGGCATCACCGATGCGCAACTTGGTAACGATCATAACATCAGCGCCGGCGGCATGAGCCTCAATAGCGGCCGAAGAACCGGCACCGCCACCGCCGATAACCAGTACGTCCACATCGTAATCGACCTTAGACAGGTCAACCGAATCGGAAGTAATGCGGCTGGCGGCCTGCAGGGAAGCGGCCAACTCCTTGGGCACTTTCTCGCCCTTGTTCGGGCCGATGGTGAGCACTTCAAACTGGTCCTGACGGTAGTCGGGATGGTAGGCGGCCAGCAGGTCTTCCTTCTCCTGTGCCGTCATGCGGCGGGGTTCAAGAGCGATATTCGCTTCTCTGGCGGCCTCAACGGCGGCCAAGGATTCTTTCAATCTTTCCGGATACATGTCTAACCCCTCCTTATTTCTCAATCTCACGGTTGTTATAGAGCTCCTTGAGCTCCTCAACCGGCTTTTGCATGAGCGCTTCGATCAGGTCATTAAAGGTACCGTCGTGGATCTCCTGCACACGGTTGTTCAGGTGATCGCAGGTAGGCGCCAGATACTTGCCGTTTAAGCGGCGGGCCAGCATAGCCACCTGAGGATGGGAGATACCGGCAGGGCAACGGGAGGAGCAAACACCGCACATGACGCAGTCGAAGCTCTCCTCGGCGCACTTTTCGTATTCACCACGCTGGGCGTAGGCGATATACTGCATCACATTCAGGCCCTGGGTACATGCCTTGGTGCAGGCGTTGCAGCCCACGCAGGCATAAATCTCGGGGTAAAGCTGCATCATAATC
>JAZKZU010000135.1:0-7020 GCA_045612825.1 Eubacteriales bacterium | reverse complement strand
CGTGGCCACAAAGGCCAGAAGGCCCGTTCCGGCGGCGGTGTTCGTCCCGGATTTGAAGGCGGCCAGATGCCCCTTCAGAGACGTGTTCCTAAGCGTGGTTTCAACAACATCTTCGCTAAAGAATATGTCACCATCAACGTCGAGCGCCTGAACGCTTTCGAAGCCGGCGCTGTTGTCGATGCTGCCGCTCTGCATGAGGCCGGCATCATCTCCAAAACTTTGGACGGCGTTAAATTCCTCGGTCGTGGTGAGGTCACCAAGGCTCTCACCGTGCGTGCCGCTAAGTTCACCGAGTCTGCTAAGCAGAAGATCGAAGCAGCCGGCGGCAAGGCTGAGGAGGTATAACGATGTTCGAGGGATTGATCGCAGCATTTAAGAATTCTGACCTGAGAAAGAAGATTTTCTTCACGGTCATGATCCTGCTGCTGTACCGCGTTGGCGCGCTGATCCCCGTTCCTTTCGTTGATACTACTATGCTGGGCTCGGTGTTCCAAAACTCCGGACTGACCGATATGCTTAACATCATGTCGGGTGGTGCGTTGCAGAACGCTGCGTTGTTTGCTATGGGTATCTCCCCCTACATCAACGCTTCGATTATCGTCCAGCTGCTCACGATTGCCATTCCCGCTCTCGAGCGGTTGAAGAAGGCAGAAGACGGCCAGAAGAAGATCAACAAGATCACTCGTTATCTGACCGTTGCTCTGGGTCTTGTCATGGGTTATGGTTATTACACCATCCTTGACAATGCCATGGGCGTTCTCACTGAAAAGTCCTTCTTCACTGCCCTGATCGTCGTCTTTGCCTTTACGGCAGGTTCGGCGATTGTTATGTGGATGGCTGAGAAGATTGATGAACATGGTATCGGAAACGGTATCTCCATGATCCTCTTCGCCGGTATCCTTTCGCAGGGTCCCGCCATCGTGAGCTGGATCGTTACTTCCGTTAAGGAAGGCAGGTTCGTCGGCCCCATTTTGGTACTGGTCATCGGGATTTTGATGATTGCCGGTATTGTTTGGGTCAACGGCGCCGAAAGACGTATTCCGGTTCAGTATGCCAAGCGTGTTGTCGGTCGTAAGATGTACGGCGGCAACCAGACTCACCTGCCCATGAAGGTGCTGATGACCGGCGTTATGCCTATCATCTTTGCCAGCTCCTTCTGCATGCTGCCCTCTACCATCGCTTCGTTCATGGCAGAGAACGGCTTTACCAAGTGGGTCAACAATTATTTCACAACAGATAAGCCGCTCTACGGCATTCTGTTCTTCATCCTGATTATTTTCTTCAACTATTTCTATGTATCGGTCTCTTACGATCCCGTGGAGATCTCCAACAACCTTCAGAAGAACGGCGGCTCCATCCCCGGTATTCGTCCCGGTGAGCCGACTGTCAATTACATCAAGAAGTCGCTCAATAAGATCACTCTGCTGGGTGCTATCTTCCTCGGCTTCATTGCTATCATTCCGATGATCGCTACCGTTGCCTTCGGCGTTAACTTCGCCCTCTCCGGCAACAGCATGCTCATCGTCGTCAGCATCATCCTCGAAACCTCGATGGTACTCGAATCTCAGATTTCGATGCGCCATTACAAAGGTTTCTTGGAGTAATTGAGAGGTAACGTTTTGAAACTGATTTTACTTGGACCTCCCGGATGCGGGAAGGGAACGCAGGCAGCATTTATTAAAGAACGCTACAACATCCCCTCGATCAGCACCGGCGACATGATCCGTGAACAGGTTCGCTCGGGCAGTGAACTGGGCCAACAGGTCAAGGCTTGTTTGGATGCCGGCACACTGGTCAGCGATGAACTGGTCATCAAGATCGTGGAAGCCCGCCTGAAAGCTGACGACTGCAAGAACGGGTACATCCTCGACGGATTCCCCCGCACCGTTGCTCAAGCACAGGCATTGGCTGATATGGGCGTTGTTATTGACAAGGTTGTAGATATTACTCTGCCTGACGAAACGATTATCGACAGAATATCCGGACGGCGGGTTTGCCCTGCCTGCGGTGCATCCTATCACATCATATCCATCCCCAGTGCTGACAACGTCCATTGTGACAAGTGCGGCGCCGATCTGATCCATCGTTCCGATGATCAGCCCGAAGTCGTGGCCAAGCGCTTGGTGGAGTACCGTGAGAAAACGGCGCCCTTGACTGACTTTTATAAGAAGGTCGGCAACCTGGTTACCGTTTCGAGCGTGGGTGCGATCGAAGATGTAACCGCCGCGATATTCGCAGCATTAGAGGCATAACGTTTATGATCATACTCAAATCGGCTCGTGAGATCGAACTGATGAAAAAAGCAGGCCGTATCGCCGCCGGAGCCCGTGCTCTGGCCGGCGAGATGGTCGCTCCCGGCATCACCCTCAAAGAGATCGACAAGGCGGTGCACTCTTATATTAAGAGCCACGGCGCCAAGGCGGCCTTTCTGGGCTACGGCGGCTTTCCCGCCTGTTGCTGTATGTCGGTCAACGAGGCTGTTATTCACGGTATCCCCAATGACTATGCACTCAAAGAAGGCGACATCCTGAGCGTAGACTTAGGCGCCATCTATCAAGGGTATTACAGTGATTGCGCTGATACCTTCCCTTGCGGAACGATCTCGGCTGAGGATGAAAACCTGATCCGTGACACGCGTCAATCCTTCTGGGAAGCCTTCAAGATTATGCGAGAGGGCTACCGCATTGGCGATGTGGGTGCGGCGGTTGAGGATTATTGCACGGCACGTGGCTATGGCGTGGTCTGGGAATATACCGGACACGGCGTGGGCCGAGCCTTGCACGAAGATCCCAGCATCCCCAACCTTGGCCCTGCGGGCCACGGAGCGCGGCTGCGCCGAGGCATGACGCTGGCTATCGAACCCATGATCAACTTGGGTACGGGCGATGTGGAAAAAATGAACGACGGCTGGACGGTGCTGACGGCTGACCGCAAGCGCAGTGCTCATTATGAGAACACCGTGCTCATCACCGACGGCGACCCCGTCATTCTGACGACCGAGGACTGATATGAAACATAAGTTTGCCTACTCCATTGCCGGACACGATACCGGTTGGCTGTATTACGTACTGGAAGAAAGGGAAGATGCCTTGATTCTGGTCAACGGCAAACAGCATAAACTGGCAAGTCCGAAACGCAAAAACCGCAAGCATGTTTTTGTCCTTGAGTGTGAAAGTGAGTATTTTGCATCACTTGTCCAAGGCCAAAAACAATTGACCGATAAGGCGCTCAGACGAGACCTGAGCCGCCTCAATAACCTTCTTCCAATAGGAGGATAATCATGGCAAAAGAAGATATTATCGAGTTTGAAGGTACCGTACTGGAAGCTCTGCCCAACGCTATGTTTGCGGTAGAGTTGGCCAATGGGCATAAGATTTTAGCCCATATTTCCGGTAAACTGAGAATGAATTATATCAAGATACTTCCGGGCGACAAGGTTACCGTGGAAATCTCCACCTACGACCTGTCCAAAGGCCGAATCATTTGGCGCTCGAAGTAAGGGTATAACAAGGAGGAACAATCATGAAAGTAAGACCTTCCGTGAAAGCCATATGCGAAAAATGCAAGATCATTAAGAGAAAAGGCAAAGTAATGGTCATCTGCGAAAACCCGAAGCATAAGCAGAAACAGGGTTAATTAAGGAGGTGCAGATCTAATGGCAAGAATTTCCGGCGTTGACATTCCCAACGAAAAACGCGTAGAGATCGGCTTGACCTACATCTATGGTGTCGGTCGCGCCAGATCCAATGAGATCCTGGCTGGTACGGGCATTGACCCCAACACCCGCGTTAAGGATCTGACCGAGGATGAAATTTCCAAGATCCGTGAGTACATGGAGCACCACTACGAAGTAGAAGGCGACCTGCGTCGTGCTACTGCGCTGAACATCAAGCGCCTGGTCGAGATCGGCAGCTACCGTGGTCTCAGACACAGAAAGAGTTTGCCTGTGCGCGGACAGCGCAGCAAGACCAATGCGAGAACCCGCAAAGGCCCTGCCAAGACCATGGCAAACAAGAAGAAATAAGAAGGAGGATTGAATCATGGCTAAAGTTACCAAAAAGGTTGTCAGAAAGCGTCGCGAGAAAAAGAATATCGAGCGTGGCGCAGCACATATTCGCTCCTCTTTCAATAACACCATAGTCACCATCACCGACGTGGACGGCAATGCTCTGTCTTGGGCCTCCGCCGGCGGACTTGGTTTCAGAGGTTCGAAGAAGTCCACTCCGTTTGCCGCTCAGACGGCTGCCGAAACGGCTGCCAAGGCTGCTATGGGGCATGGTCTTAAGACTGTTGAAGTGTACGTCACCCGCCCGGGTTCCGGCCGTGAGGCGGCAATCAGAGCTCTTCAGGCTGCCGGCTTGGAAGTAACGATGATCAAAGACGTGACTCCCATCCCCCACAACGGATGCCGCCCGCCCAAGAGAAGAAGAGTATAACGGAGGTACGTGAACAATGGCAAGATATACAGGCGCCGTTTGCAAACAGTGCATGAGAGAACGTCAGAAGCTCTTTTTGAAGGGCGACCGTTGCTACAGCGAGAAGTGCGCTCTCACCAGACGTGAGAAGCTGCTGGCCCCCGGTCAGCATGGCGCTCGCCGCCGCAAACTCTCCGAGTACGGCACTCAGATGCGCGAGAAGCAGAAGGCTAGAAGATTTTACGGTGTTCTTGAAGGTCAGTTCGCTAAGTACTACGAAATGGCCATCAAGATGAAGGGTGTTGCCGGTGAAAACCTGCTCACCATTCTGGAAAGCAGACTGGACAACGTGGTTTACCGTCTCGGTTTCGCCATGTCCCGTCCTGAGGCTCGTCAGCTCGTCGTTCACGGCCACTTCACCGTTAACGGTAAGCGTGTTGACATTCCCTCCTATCTGGTAAAACCCGGCGATGTGATCGCTGTTAAGGAAACCAGCATGGACAGCACCAAGATCAAGGCTGTTCTGGAAGCCAACGCTTCCAAGCCCGTACCCAAGTGGCTCGAATCCGATAAGGAAAAGGCTGTTGGTAAGGTTATCACCCTCGCTACCAGAGAAGACATCGATCTTCCTGTCGAGGAGCATCTCATCATCGAGTACTACTCCAAATAATCCCACATAAAGTCCGTGCTAACATTCTATTAGCATACCCATTATGAATTATTTTGAAAGGGAGAATTTACGATGATAGATATTGAAAGACCGCAAATCGGCGTTGAATTTGTATCGGAAGACGAAACCTACGGTAAATTTACCGTAGATCCGCTCGAGAGAGGCTATGGTATTACCTTAGGTAACTCCCTGCGCCGCATCATGCTCTCCTCGCTGCCCGGCGTGGCCGTTCAGTCCATCAAGATCGATGGCGTGGCTCACGAGTTCTCTACGATCCCCGGCGTGAAGGAAGACGTGACCGAGCTGATCCTCAACATGAAGGGCTTGGTTGCCAAGCTGTACAGCGATGGCCCCAAGGTCGTCTATATTGAAGCCGTTGGTCCTTGCGAAGTCAAGGCCGGCGACATCAAAACCGATTCCGATGTCGAGATCCTCAATCCCGATATGCACATTGCCACCCTCGGCAAAGAGGGCAAGCTCTTCATGAGCATCACCCTCGGCAAGGGCCGTGGCTATGCATTGGCCGATAAGAACAAAGAACTTACCGGCGGCATTATCGGTGAAATCCCCATCGACTCGATCTATACCCCTGTTTTGAAGTGCAACTACTCGGTATCGCCCATGCGTGTCGGTCAGGTTACTGACTTTGACCGCCTGACTCTGGAAGTCTGGACCAACGGTGTCATCTCGGCCAAAGCCGCCGTGGCACTCGGTGCTAAGATCATGAGCGATCACTTGAGCCTGTTCATCAATCTGTCTGAAATGGGCAAATCCGCCGACGATGTGTGGAGAGCCGATCAGACGGCCGATAACCGCAAGATTCTGGACATGACCATTGAAGAACTCGACCTGTCGGTTCGTTCCTTCAACTGTCTCAAGCGTGCCGGCATCAACACGGTAGACGATCTGGCCAATAAGACTCAGGAAGATATGATCAAGGTTCGTAACCTTGGTAAGAAGTCGCTGGAAGAGGTTATTGCAAAACTGAAGTCCCTCGGCTTAGCTTTGAGAGACGAAGAAGAATAATAAGTGTTTAGCCTACAACGGCCAAACAAGGCATTATTAGAAGGAGGTACAGGGTTATGCCCGGAACCAGAAAGTTAGGCAGACCTACCGATCAGAGAATGGCTATGCTTCGCGGCATGGTAACCTATCTGCTCGAAAACGGCCGCATTGAGACCACTCTCACTCGTGCCAAAGAGGTATCTGCCCTCGCTGAAAAAATGATCACCTTAGGCAAAAAGGGTGACCTGGCTGCATACCGTCAGGCGCTCGCCTTTATTACCAAAGAGGATGTTGCTCATGATCTGTTCACCATCCTTGCTCCCAAAATGGCCAAGCGTAACGGCGGTTACACCCGCATCTACAAGCTCGGTCCCCGTCGTGGCGACGGCGCCGAGATGGCTATTATCGAACTGGTAACGGTTCGTGAGGAGATGGAGGCTGCTGAAAAGAAGAAGAAAGCTGCCGCCAAGCGTGCCGCTGCCAAGAAGGCTCCCAAGAAGGTTGAAGAAACCGTTTCTGTGGAAGAAGCCGACAAGGCCGCCGCTGAAGAGATCAAGGCTGAGGTTTCTGAGGAAGTCAAAAAGGCTGCTGCCAAGAAGACTGCCGAGAAGGCCGAAGCTACCGAAGAGTAAATAGTAAAAAAGAGATACTCGAAAGAGTATCTCTTTTTTTGTTGCAAGAAAAACCACGGGAAAATACCGAAAAACCATTGCAAAATTTGACATTTCGTATTATCATAAAGATATATATTACCATATAGGAGGACCATTTCATGTTACGCACAGAAATGACTGGAAAAGTAGCAGTCATTACCGCCGGTGCCGGTGTCATCGGTGAGGAAATCTGCAAAACATTTGCCGCATCCGGCGCCGCCGTTGCCGTCTGCGATAAGGACGCCGCCGCCGCCGAAAAAATCGCTGCCGTGATTAC
>JAZKZU010000134.1:0-6787 GCA_045612825.1 Eubacteriales bacterium | reverse complement strand
TGTACGACCGTGCTCATTCGGCCATTGCCGAGGCGGTGAGCGGCGATTTCGATTGGGATGCCATCTTTGAGGGTGCCGATTGGTTCCACTTCACCGGCATCACCCCTGCCCTCGGCCAGAACGTGGCCGACCTGTGCCTGGAGGCCTGCAAGGCCGCTAAGACTAAGGGCATTACCGTGTCCTGCGACCTCAACTACCGTGGCAAACTGTGGACACGTGAGCAGGCCAGAGCAACCATGACCGAGCTGTGCCAATACATTGACGTTTGCATCGCCAACGAAGAGGATGCCAAGGATGTTTTCGGCATTGAAGCGGAAGATACCGACATCTACGGCGGCAAGCTCAACCATGAAGGCTACAAGAGCGTGGCCAAGCAGTTGGCCGACACCTTTGGCTTTAAGGCGGTTGCCATCACCCTGCGTACTTCCATTTCGGCCAACGATAACAAGTGGGCCGCCATGCTCTATGACGGGAACGACTATTACTTCTCCCGCAGCTACGATCTGCACATTGTAGACCGTGTAGGCGGCGGCGACTCCTTCGGCGCAGGGCTCATCTACGCCATGCTCGATGGCCGTGATTCTCAGGCCACCATCAACTTTGCCGTAGCCGCTTCGGCGCTCAAGCACTCGATCGAGGGCGACTTCAACCGTGTATCCCTCTCCGAGGTTGAGAAGCTGGCCGGCGGTGACGGTTCGGGCCGTGTCCAGAGATAAAAATTACGTTTTTACTAAAGACAGAAAAAGGATGTGTAGATTTCTTCTACACATCCTTTTTGTTGCTTTGCGATATATGGCTTTGCCATGCGATATATTTCACTTTGTGAAATGCGATATGTTCCCCTTACGGTAAACACGATATGATATAAACCCCCTCTACGCCCGAAGGGCATATCGTAAGACTTTGTCTTATATCGCACCGAAAGGTATATCGCAAATCCCACAAGGGATTTATATCGCTGCGTTGTATCCTTATGGATACAACACATTTTATCGAGGGATTTCTTTTTACACCGAGTATTTCACGTGGTAGGTTTGGAACAACTCTTGATAGTGCGGATCGTCATGTCGGGTAGCCCGCAAGGATTCATGCAGGTTCATATCGTTATGGGCCATGTCAATCACACAACCGGCGATGTTGGAACAATGGTCTGCCACCCGCTCCAAATCGGTAATCAGATCCGACCAGACAAAGCCGGCCTCAATCGAACAGTTACCCTGTTGCAACCGCTCAATGTGACGGGCACGTAGCTTGGTTTTGAGACGGTTGATCACCTGTTCAAGAGGTTCTACGGCATAGGCCGTTTCCAGATCGTTTTCCACAAACGCCTTCATCGACAGACCCTGAATCTCGTTAACCGCCGCGATCATGACGCTCAGTTCCTCTTTGGCTCGGCCCGAGAGGGTCATCATACGGCTCTTCATTTCTTCGGAGGACTGGCTGATGTTTACGGCATGGTCAGCAATTCTCTCAAAATCCCCGATCAGGCGCAACAGCTTGGCCGCCTCGGAACTGTCCTTCTCGGTCAGCTGGCAAGCGCTGAGCTTAACCAGATAACTGCCCAATTCGTCCTCATATTGGTCGGTACGCTTCTCATGGCTACGGATTTCATCCATCGTTTCCTGATTAAAATCATGGATCATACCCAACGCCTGTTGCATCGTCACGCCCGATTCCTTAGCCATCTCAATGGCCAGCTCACGGCAACGACCCAACGCCAAGGGCGGGGTGGCCAGCAAACGCTCGTCGATCTTAACCGTCTTTTCACTGGCATCGCCGGGGACCAGCTTGATAACCAGCTTCTCCAGCAAACCGGAGAGCGGCAACATCAGAATCGTGCACAGAATATTGAAGATCGAATGACAGATGGCAATGCCGACACCGTCAGCCGAAGCGCCTAACAGAGCAGGCGAGATCAACCAACGCACCAACACAAAGACAACCAACCATACAATCGTACCGATCACGTTGAAGCACAAATGCACCATGGCGGCACGCTTGGCATTCTTATTCGTGCCCACCGAGGAGATCATGGCGGTAATGCAGGTACCGATGTTCTGACCCATGATCATGGGAATGGCCGCACCGTAGGTTACCGCACCGGTGGCCGAAAGCATCTGCAGCATACCCACCGAAGCCGACGAAGACTGAATCGCCGCCGTAATCAGCGCGCCAACCACAACACCGATAAGGGGGTTGGCAAACAGAGAGAACATCGACTCCAGAGCGCCGAGCACCATAGGGTCTTCGGCCAGCTTGGAGGACATATCGGTCATGGTGTTCATGCCGAACATCATAACGGCAAAGCCCAAAAGAATCGTGCCCGTCTCCTTGGAGGTGCTCTTCTTGGTAAACATGAACAGCACAATGCCCAGCAGTGCCAGAATCGGCACAAAGGAGGAGGGCTTGAGCATCATCACAACCGGATTATCACTCGAAATGCCGCTGAGCGACAAGATCCACGCCGTGACGGTAGTGCCGATATTGGCGCCCATGATCACGTTGATGGCCTGCCTAAGGGTCATCAGCCCCGAGTTGACAAAGCCCACCACCATAACGGTTGTGGCGGCCGAGGATTGGATAACCGAAGTTACGCCAAGGCCCGTGGCCAAGCCCGCAACACGGCCGGTCGTCAATTTTGCCAGAATGGAACGCAAGCCGCTGCCGGCCCGCCGCTCCAGCGCATCGCCCATGATCTGCATACCAAATAAGAACAGGCACATGGAGCCTAACATGGTTAATACATCAAATACTGTCATTCTCTATACTCCTTCGCAGTACAATCCGTACATTTCCAGTATACCGAATATTTACCGTTTCGTCAATATGTGACCGACCAAAATCGACAAATTGCTATTTGCTCCTATTCGACAAGAACGCAAGAACGAGGGTAAAACGGTAGGTATGCCCTCATAAAAACGGCCGAAAACGGGCAAAAACGAGAGAAAAACGCCCAAAAACGGGCAAAATTCGCCTTGATTTTAACAGGGAATTTCGTTATAATATAGAATAATTGAAGGTTCTTACACAAAGGAGTTGGTTTTCCCTCATGGAAGAAGGCAGTATAACCTATCTGCTTCTGATTCTCGTATGCTTAGTATTAAGTGCCATGTTCAGCGCTTCCGAGACGGCTTTTGCCTCGGTAAGTCGGGTGCGCATTGCCGCACTGGCTGAAGATGGGGATAAAAAGGCCCGTCGCCTGAACAAGGTTCTTGTTAACTTTGATCGGGTGTTAACGGCGCTTCTCATCCTCAACAACATCGTAAATATCGCCATAGCCACCCTCGCCACCCTGTTTGCCGCTCACGTATTCGGGGACGGCGCGGTCGAGTGGATGACGGTGGTTACGACGGTTGTTGTTTTTTTGTTTGGCGAATCTCTGCCCAAAGCCACCGCTTTGATGGTGAGTGAGTCGCTGGCCTATGCCATGGCCGGCCCGATGATCCTTCTGACCAAACTGTTGACTCCGCTTATCTTTGTGCTCAATGCCCTGTCCCGCTTCCTGATCAAGCCGATTCAGGCCGAGAACACCCCGACGGTAACCGAGGAAGAGCTGGAGAGCATCATTGACACCATCGTGGAAGAGGATGCCGTAGATGAGGACACGGGCGAACTGTTACAGAGCGCTATCGACCTGTCCCGCACAACGGCCGAGCAGATCATGACCCGTTGGGAAGACTGCCTGACCCTTTCGACCGAGATGTCGGAGCAACAGATCTTAGACACCATCAAGTCCACCACCTTTTCCCGCTTCCCTGTTATTGACAAGAACAGCCGTCCCATCGGCTTTGTCAGCGCACGCGCCTACATTAAGGTGCACTTGGAATCGGGGCGTCCCAATAAACTAAGGCGGGTACTCACCCACGGGCGGTCGGTACGGGCCGACGAAGCGGTGGATGACCTGCTGGGTCGGCTGTCGGCCGCCCGCACGCACATGGCCTTTGTGCGGGATGCGCAGGACAAGGTTCTGGGCATTATTACCGTTGAGGACATTCTGGAAGAACTGGTTGGCGAAATTTACGACGAGGACGACAAGGTTTTGGAAGGGGGTGTTCTTTGATGCCCCATCTGATATCCTATCTGGCTTTGCCGCTGCTTATTTTATGTTCGACCTTCTTCTCCCTATCGGAGATTGCCTACACCCAGATTACGCCCTTGCGGTTGCGCACCCGTGCCGAGGAATCGGGCAAGAAGAAGCATCGCACGGCCCTGTACGTGGCCGAGCATTTTGAGGACACCTTGGCCGCCATCCTGTTGGGCAACAATCTGGCCAACGTTGTGGGCACTTCCATTGCTACCGTGCTGGTAGTAGATCTTTGGGGAGAAGGATATGCCTGGGTTTCCACCGCAGTTATGACCATACTGGTGCTGATCTTCGGCGAGATTACCCCCAAGATGTTGGCTCGCCGGATTCCCGAGGCGGTATGTTCCTTTACCGCCCATCCCTTGCGGCTGCTTACTCTGATTTTCTATCCCTTTGTCTGGCTGATTAACAAACTCAACGCCCTGCTGGCCAACCTGTATAAAAACCGCATCCCCGACACCCCGACGGTGACCGAGGAAGAACTGGAAAGCCTGATCGACACGGCCGAGGATGAAAGCATCATTGACGAGGACACGGGCGATCTCCTGCAAAGCGCCCTGGATTGGGGCGAGGTGCAGGCCTTCGAGATTATGACACCCCGTGTGGACATGAACGCCATTGATATTGACGATGAGTATGCAGATATATTGGATGTAATTGAAAACTCCATCTACTCCCGTATTCCCGTTTACGAGCAAACCCCCGATAACATCATCGGTATTTTGCATCTGAATCATTTTTATAAAGCCCTGATAGATCATGAGCGGGTGGACATCCGCAGTCTGCTCATGCCGGTAAACTACGTACACAAGACGATGGAACTGCCCGATGCGCTGGACGTGATGCGGCGCAACAAGTGTCACATGGTGGTTGTCAACGACGAGTACGGCGGTACCGACGGTATTCTGACGATGGAGGACATTCTGGAGCAGTTGGTTGGCGAAATCTGGGACGAAAGTGACGAGATTGAAGAAGAATTTACCCAGCTCTCCGATGAAAAGGCCAT
The DNA here is from genome assembly GCA_045612825.1 of Eubacteriales bacterium. GTDB lineage: Bacteria > Bacillota > Clostridia > Oscillospirales > UMGS1783 > CAKSHC01. Next base: position 1,697 of record JAZKZU010000134.1, on the reverse strand, counting down.
TGTAGACGGCGATATGCGCATCTATGACTTCTTCGATGAGGTCGAGGTCGATGATCGTGACTACGATGAAGACAACGCCACCGTTGGCGGCTGGGCCATGGATAGGCTCGACGGCAACCCCGAAATCGGCGCCTCTTTCTCCTACAAAAACCTCACACTCACCGTTAAAAAACTGGACGGGCGGCGCATTGAGGAACTCTCGGTTACCATCACGCCCGAACCCGAAGAAGAGAATCAAGAATTATAATTGACAAATGAACCCCTTTCCTGTATACTGTAATTAGTTACAAAATGGTTACAATTAGTTACAAAACAGGAAAGGGGCTTTTTTATGAAGAAAATCGTTGCCTATTTGGTTACCTTGGTGCTAGTGGTTGGGCTGATTTACGGGTGTGCCAGCGTAAGTTCTTCGAATCCGGTATCCGATCCGCAATCGTCGGAGAACCGTTCCATAGAAAACACCCCGCCGACCATACTCCTGTGCTTGCCTCGTGACGGGGAGGATCACACGCTGTTGCGCATGGCCTTTACCGAGAAGGCGAAGGAGTTGGGATACGTGGCCGTCATTTCCGAGCCGGCGGTGGACAATCCGATGTCCGATGAGCAGGTATGGGACATTGAGCAGTTACAACATCAGGCCCAAGCGGTAATCGTATACCAATGCGACGGTACCGAGGAGGGGCTGGTTAAAAAGTGGAGCGATGCGGGTGTTGCCGTGATTGCGGCGGGCAAGCGGCTGGACGGACAGACGGCGGATGAATCGGGCACGGTTGCCCGACGCATCAAGGCCAACGTGGCCTATGCCGATGGCGCGTTATCCAAGGCGGTTGCTTCTCACATCATCAGCACGCTTTCGGCCAAGAAGGCGGGCGCGGGGTTCATTGCCATGTTTGGCGATACCGATGCGCAGATGGAATTTTTAGGGTTTCTTAAGGCGGATATGGTATTGGCGCAAAGCTCCTACACGGCCAACGATCCGATCGCGGCCGGCCTGGCGGACACCCAGATGCAGGAGGTTAAATCGGCCAAGGCTGTTGTATATGCCGGCCGAGATGCCGAGAGCTGGAGCGATGCCATGGAGCAGACCAAGACCTCGGCGCTGTTGGGCATCTGCTCGACCCATCCCGAAGCCTTGGATGCTTTAGCGGATGACGAGATTGATTTTCTGGCCTTCAACGATCCGATTGATCTGATGCACAAAGCGGTACAGACGGCCGATACGGTATTGGATACCGAGCAGGGGCTTGCGGACTGGAACGTGGTGGCGGATACGGTGGTGCTGACCTTGACCGATCCCAAATTACACAGCTATCTGCAATATGAAGATTAAAAAAAGGGTAGACATCTAAAATGTCTACCCTTTTTATTGTTTGGTTTATTTTGCGTAATCAATCGCGCGACTTTCTCTTACAACATTGACCTTGATCTGGCCGGGATATTCCATCTCCTGCTCGATCTTCTTAACAATGTCACGGGCCACAACGGTGATCTGATCGTCACTAATCGTTTCGGGCTTGACCATGACACGGATCTCACGGCCGGCCTGAATGGCGAAGGAACGCTCTACGCCGTTAAAGGAATTGGCGATCTCTTCGAGTTTCTGCAGGCGCTTGATGTAGGCTTCCAGATTCTCACGGCGGGCACCGGGACGGGCGGCCGATACGGCATCGGCGGCTTGTACCAAGCAGGCCACGATG
>JAZKZU010000133.1:0-13738 GCA_045612825.1 Eubacteriales bacterium | reverse complement strand
CGGCCTTTATCCCCATGCTGATGGGTACGGGCGGAAATGCGGGGGCGCAAACCTCAACACTGACCATTCGAGGTATGGCGACGGATGAGATTACGCTTAAGGATTATTTCAGTATTGTCTTTAAAGAGGCAAGGGTTGCGCTGATTGTGGGAACGGGATTGGCGATTGTCAATTTTATTCGAGTTTATCTTACTTATCAGAACTGGTTATTTGGACTTGTGACGGGTATCAGTTTGATCGGTACTGTCTTTTTTGCCAAATTGCTCGGGTGTTCCATGCCGATGTTGGCCAAGAAATTGAAGCTGGATCCGGCGATTATGGCATCGCCTTTAATTACGACATTAGTGGACGCCGGATCGATCTTATTGTATTTTGCGGTTGCAACGACATTGATGAATATATAATCAAAAAAAATTGTAAAAAAGACTTGCATTTGGCAGGAAGATGTGCTATTATTACCTATGCTAATATTCTATAGGAGGTGAATCGAAGTGAAGGAAGGAATCCATCCTAAGTATGAAAAGTGCGTAGTCAAGTGTGCATGCGGAGAGACTTTTGAAACCTCCTCCACCAAGCCCGAGATCCGAGTTGAAATTTGCTCGAAGTGCCATCCGTTCTATACGGGTCGCCAGAAGCTTGTTGATACGGGCGGCCGTGTTGACAGATTTAAAAAGAGATATAGCATGGACTAATGAAAAACGGGCTGAAATCAGCCCGTTTCTTATTATCTAATCTTGAAATAATAAGCCAAATATATTATAATAAGAGAAAAAGAATCAGGCAGGTGAATGGGAATGAAACGAATCCCCGCCACGGAATGTCCGAAATGCGGATGCACCATCATCGGACGTGGTTATCATTTAAAAAATGGCGCTATAATCCCTTATGGCGGCATGTTTAAGGCATCGGCCGTTTTGTATGAAATTTGCACGAATTGCGGCTATATTATTGCCGGCTATGTTGATGAGCCGGAGATGTTTTATGTGGATCAGAAGCGAATAAAAAAAGATCGAGAAAAGGCGAAAAAGCAGAAAACATTTTTTTAGTGAGGAATCATGGATTATATCATATCGCAAAATCGAATTACCGTTCCGATTATTGCCTTGCGTGGACTTGTGCCCATGCCTGGCGTGACGATACAATTTGATGTAGGCAGAAAGAAAAGTGTCATGGCCGTGGATGGCGCCATGAAGCATGATCAGTTGGTTTTTTTGACGGCGCAAAAGGATACGTTTGTGGATGATCCGTCTTTTGACGATCTGTATGCGGTAGGTACGGTTTCCCGCATTAAACAGGTTATCAAGATGCCTGGTGAAAATATGCGGGTATTGGCCGAAGGGTTATACCGTGCCTGTTTGATCAACGGGTCTACGGAAAAGCCATTTTTTATTGGTGAGGTGGGGGAATTGTCAGATGATGATTCTATGCTTACCAAAACATTGAGTTCGGCCTATGTACGCTTGTTGCGTGCGGCCTTTGATGAATATATGCCGTATGTACCGAAAATGCCGACTGAGGTGCCGATGCGGGTATTTTGTGAAGAAAATCTCTCGGTATTGTGTGATTATATTGCCAATAATATTCAGCTGCCGCTCAATGAAAAGCAGGCAATTTTGTCTTGCCAGCAGGTGGAAGAGCGGGTAAAGAATCTGTTGCGCATCTTGCATGATGAGATTGAAGTGTGCAAGATTGACAATGAGATAGCGGAAAAATTAAAAGAGCAGATTGACAAGAACCAGCGGGAATATTATATGCGAGAGCAAATTAAGATTCTGCAGACGGAGCTGGGAGAGCAGGACGGAAATGCGGCGGTTGCCGAGGAGTATCGTCAGAAGCTTGAAAAGGTTCACGTTTCGGATTTAATATATGATACGCTGGAAAAAGAAATTGACCGTCTGGCTAAAATGCCGTTTGGTTCTCATGAAGCGCCGGTCAGCCGTTCTTATCTGGATCTTTGTCTGGATTTACCGTATGAGGTTTATACGAAAGATCGAAAGGATATTGTGCGTGCCCGTGCGATTCTGGACAAGGAACATTATGGTTTGGACAAGGTAAAAGAGCGAATCATCGAGTTTCTTGCCGTGCATCATGCGGCGCCTGATTTTCGGGGCCAAATTTTGTGTTTAGTGGGCCCTCCCGGTGTCGGGAAGACTTCAATAGCCAAGTCGGTAGCTCATGCGCTGGGGCGCAAATTTGCCCGCATGTCGCTGGGTGGCGTTCGGGATGAGGCTGAGATACGAGGCCATCGCCGTACCTATATCGGAGCGATGCCCGGCCGAGTGATTAGTGCTATCAAAGAGGCGGGGAGTATGAATCCGGTCATTCTCCTTGATGAAATTGATAAACTGGGTTCGGATTATAAGGGAGATCCTGCATCGGCACTATTGGAAGTGCTAGATCCCGAACAGAACAAGACATTTCGAGATCATTTTGTGGATTATGATTTTGATTTATCGAATGTTATGTTTATTACTACGGCAAATACCGATGATACCATTCCTCCTGCGCTGTTGGATCGTATGGATGTGCTGTATCTTACCAGTTACACCCAGCAGGAGAAGTTGCATATTCTCAAAGAGCATCTGTTGCCTAAGCAAATGAAGAAGCATGCCCTGACAAAACGCCAGATGGATATTACTGAGGATGGCATGGAATGTTTGATTTCTCAATATACCCGTGAGGCCGGCGTGCGAAATCTAGAGCGGCAATGTGCTGCTCTCTGCAGAAAGAGCGTTGTGAAGCGCCAAGAAGGTGTAAAGAGAGTCAGCATTACAGAGAAAAATCTTGCCGACTTCCTTGGTGCGCCTAAAACCGTACGGGATATCCTTCCGTCGAGTGATCCAATCGGCATTGCAAACGGGCTGGCCTATACGACGGTCGGGGGCGAATTGCTGTTTGTTGAGGTAAACGTCATGGACGGGACGGGCAAACTGGAGCTGACCGGTTCTTTGGGCGACGTCATGAAAGAGTCGGCGCAGGCGGCACTCAGTTATATTCGGTCCCATTGTGATCTTTTGGGTATTGCTTCTGATTTTTACAAGACGAAAGATATACATATTCACGTACCGGAGGGTGCCGTGCCCAAGGATGGGCCAAGCGCAGGCATTACCATTGCGACGGCATTGATTTCCCAGTTGACGGGGCGTGCGATCGATCGTTTTGTGGCCATGACCGGTGAGGTGACCTTGCGTGGTCGGGTATTGCCGATCGGAGGACTGAAAGAAAAGACGATGGCGGCTTACAAGGCGGGAATTCGCACCGTGATTATTCCGGCCGGCAACTCGTGTGATGTTGCGGAGCTGGATGATTTTGTACGCAATGCCATTCGTTTTGTTCCCGTTGAGCATATGGATTGTGTATTGGAGACGGCTCTTTTGCCGATTACTGAAGATAGAAAAAGGGTTGCGGTGGTGCAGGCGGCCGGTACGGTTGCCAAGGAGCAAAGTGCGCCGCCCATGATGGCTTGATTATGATAAATTTTCATAATGTTGAATTAAGAAAAACGGCATACAAACCGGGGGATTATCCGCCGCAGCTGCCTGAGATTGTTTTTGTTGGGCGTTCGAACGTCGGAAAGTCGTCCATGCTTAATAAGTTGTTGGGGCGGAAGAGTCTGGCGCGTGTTAGTGCAAGTCCCGGAAAGACAAGAAGCATCAATTATTATTGCGTGGATAAGAAGATGTATTTAACGGATTTGCCTGGCTATGGTTTCGCTAAGGTTGGTTTTGCCGATCGTGAAAAGTGGCGGCTTCTGATTGATGATTATTTTGCGGCCGGTCGGGATATCCGATTGGTGGTTATGCTTGTGGATATTCGTCATGCGCCAAGTAAAGAGGATCGACAGATGGTAGATTATCTTTGTCAGCTGGGGCTGGATTTTATGATTTGTGCGTCTAAAAGCGATAAATTGTCCAAGACGGCAGTGCAGAATAATTGTGTCATGATTGCAGATGAGTTGGATATTGATGCCAATATTATTCCTTTTTCTTCATTAAAAGGGGATGGCGTGTCGTTGTTGATGGATATTATAAAGGAGCGGTGTGACGTTGATTACGGGCAGAGTGAAAAAGGGAACTGAAATTATTCAGGTATTAATTGAGGATGGAAAGATATACGAAGCGGAAGGGAATGTGTTTGATGGGTTAACACGGACTGATCGACAGTTGAATTCGGCTGACGTTACCTTTCTTGCGCCTGTAACTCCGGGAAAGATAATGGCGGTTGGTAAGAACTACTATGCGCATGTAAAGGAATTTGATTCAAAAATACCGACTTCGCCGATTATCTTTATGAAGCCGACAACGGCTGTGATTGGGCCGAATGAGGCTATTGTCCGTCCAGCCATTTCCGCGCGTGTGGACTATGAGGGAGAACTGGCGCTGGTAATCAAGAAGCGGGCTCGAAACGTGAAGGCGGAAGATTATCGTGATTATGTGCTTGGCTATACGATTTTGAATGATGTAACGGCCAGAGATTTGCAATACGCCGACGGACAATGGACAAGAGGGAAAAGCTTTGATACGTTTGCGCCCATCGGGCCTGTGATTACGGATGAGATTGATCCGGAATGTGCCAGTATTAAAACTTGCCTGAACGGCAAAACGGTTCAGCATTCCAATACCGAAAAATTCATCTTCCCGCTGGGGGAAATATTTGAATTTGTTACTCGTTTTACAACATTAGAACCGGGCGATATTCTTACGACGGGAACACCCGAAGGGGTTGGGCCGATGGTTCATGGTGATGTTGTGGAGATTACCATTGACGGAATCGGAACATTAAGAAATACGGTTGTGGATGAATAAGGCATGAAAACATACAGTTTTACGGCGCTGGGTTGCAAGGTAAATCAATATGAGATTCGCTCCATTGCCGCACAATTACAGGCATACGGCCTGCAGATGGTGCCTTTCGGAGAGGCGGCGGATTTGTGCATCATTAACACCTGCTGCGTCACGGCTGAAAGCGAGGCAAAATCGAGGAAAATTATTGCCCGTGCTCGGCGAAATTCTCCGGATGCAACGATTGTCATTACCGGTTGTTATGCGCAAATGGCAAAGGAGTGTCCGTCCGGCGTGGATTTGCTGGTGCCAAATACGGAAAAAGACCAATGCGTGGATAAAATCGTTGCCTATTTACTTGAGCGTGGGATAACGTTAAAGAAAGAACAGAGTCCGCATTTCCATTATCTGACTCATGATCGGACCCGAGCAACGGTAAAGGTGCAGGATGGATGCGATAGTTTTTGTTCGTATTGCATTATTCCTTATGCCAGAGGGACGATATCGTCTAAACCCATTGAGGAAGCAGAAGCAGAAATCCGACAACTGGTTGAGTGCGGATTTAAGGAAGTCGTATTGACCGGTATTCATCTGACCCGTTACGGTTGTGATCAGGATGATGATGTGGATTTGACCGATCTTATTGAGAGAATCAGTAAGATTGACGGCTTGGAGCGTATTCGGCTGGGCTCTATGGAACCCGGATATCTGACACAAGCCGTAGTATCCCGATTGGCTCATATCGATAAACTTTGCCCGCATTTTCATTTGTCGTTGCAGAGTGGCTGTGAAGCCACGTTGGCTCGCATGAACCGAAAATATACACCGGCACAGTATTTTGATGAAATACAATTACTTCGTCGGTATTTTCCTCATTGCGCCATTACCACAGATGTCATGACTGGATTTCCTGATGAAACGGAAGCGGAATTTGCCGATTCGATGGCATTTGTTGAGAAATGTGGGTTTGCCAAGGTGCACGTATTTACTTATTCGGTGCGCCCCGGTACAGCCGCAGCACAAATGGAACAAATACCGGAATCGGTACGTCATGCTCGGTGTCGTGAGATGATTGAAACCGCCGAAAAAGGGCAAAAACAATTTCTTTTGGATGCGGTCGGACAGGTATATACCGTTTTATTGGAACGGCAGAACGGAGATGTGATTTCCGGATTGACCCCCAATTATATTTCGGTGTCGGTATCTTCGGATCAGGGAACGTCCAATGAAATGATTCAGGTAAAGATTACAGCCGTTGAGAAAGATGGTTGTATAGGTGTTCGAATCTAATTTAATGATATTGGGTGACTATGGAAGAAATAAAGTATTATGCCCCTTGTTTATTTGGCATTGAGGGAATTTTGGCAAATGAATTAAAACACTTAGGTTTGCAACAGGTCAAGGCCGAAACCGGATGCGTAGCCTTTGTGGGGACGACGGAGGATGTGGCTCGGTGCAATCTGTTTTTGCGCACGGCTGAGCGTATTTGTATTGTTGTCGGTGAGTTTTCGGCGCATACGTTTGATGAGTTGTTTGAGGGCGTAAAGCGATTGCGTTGGGAGCGCTGGATTGGCCGTGAAGATGAATTTCCCGTTACCGGATACTGTTTGAATTCAGATCTTCATAGTGTGCCGGATTGCCAGTCCATCATAAAGAAGGCCATTGTCAATCATTTGTCTGAGCATTACGGCATCCGTTGGTTTGCCGAGTCGGGCCCTCAACACAAGATACGATTTTCTATTTTCAATAATAAAGTGACAGTGATGCTGGATACTTCAGGGACGGGTCTTCACAAGCGAGGATATCGACCTGTTTCGAATCAAGCGCCGATCCGTGAAACCTTAGCGGCGGCAATTGTAGACATATCCCGCTATCGGCGTTCGGAGCGATTTTGTGATCCGATGTGCGGAAGCGGAACCTTTTTGATTGAGGCGGCGCTTTTTGCATCCAATACAGCGCCCGGATTGGGGCGTAGTTTTGCGGCAGAAAGCTGGCAACAGTTGCCGGACAAGGTATTTGACCGAGCCCGTACCGAGGCTCGTGATAAAATCTCCAATATTCCTTTTGAAATTTTAGGTTATGACATTGATCCGCAAACGGTGAAGATTGCATCTGAGAATGTAAAGCGCGCGGGTTTTGCAGGGAAGATTCATCTGAATGTTGCTGACGTGAAAGATCTGCAGCTGGCAGACGGAAGGCGGAATGTGATTATATGCAATCCTCCTTACGGAGAACGTATGGGCGACATTAAACAGGTGCGTATGCAAACGAAATTGCTGGGAAAAGTATTTTCGGCTCAGCCGGACTGTCGCACCTATGTTATTTCCTCCAGTGAAACCTTTGAGAAGGATTACGGGCAAAAGGTAAGTAAAAAGAGAAAATTATACAACGGCATGATCAAAACATGCCTATATCAATACTGGAACGAGTCAAAATAAAATGGATGCTCACATATGAGCATCCATTTTTTAAAAGACGGTTTCAATGGTTTTTGTGCAGTTGGCAGGGGAATACGTCCAGCGCTTCAGGCTGCCGCTGGTAATATAATATTTTAGAGGAGATTCTTTTGCGGTTTCATTAGCGGCATTGATTACGGATAATTTGATTTTCATGCGTTCGGGGATAATGTTTTTAATGTATACGGCACACTGGGTGTTGACATCCAGATTGCCGGAATATTCAGCCAATCCTGACAGATTCGGCGCCAGTTCAATAAAAACGCCATAGGGCTCAATGCTGCGTACGATGCCGGTAACGGTGCATCCGATGCCAAATTGAGAGGCATTTTCCTCCCATGTGCCCAGTAGCTCTTTTTGAGATAGAGAAAATCGCTTGTTAGCAAGGTCTACTTCACGGATGATGGCTTTGATTTGCTGACCGACATGGACTCGGGCTCGTGGATGATCGATGCGGGAGACGGATAAATTGGCAGTTGCAATCAAGGAAGAAATACCGCATCCGATATCGACAAATGCCCCGAATGGTTCTAAATGGGTAACGGTTGCGTTGATAATATCGCCGCAATGCTTGTTGGCCAGCAGATATTCCAAGGCTTCTTCCTGTGCGCGGGTGCGGGACAGGATGGGGGTTATTTCACCTGTTGAACTTTCGGTATAGTCAATAACCTTAAAGCATACAGGGCGATTGACTCGGGATATAATGGCAATTTCCCGCACGTCACCGTTACGAATACCGATGGCACATTCTTCTCTGGGCATTAGTCCTACATAGTGCCCTAATGCGATCTGGAGATTATGATTGCTATCGCAAGCAATGGCTTTGGCTTGATGGATTTCGCCGCTATCAATGATGGCTTGCAGGGAAGACGGATGCTCAAGTATAGCATCCCAGTCGGCATTAGATATGATTTGCCCCTCCGGTAGGTATTTTGTCATCTTACGAACCTCCTGTTTTTTATTACATAATATGAGTTTATGAATTCGGCTATGTTTCCATATTCCGTTGACATATTGATTATAGGCATTGTTTGCGGAAAAAGTTGTCGAAATTACAAATCCTTATTGAATTAATCAAATAAATTATGGTATTATTTATTTAGGCTACAGGAAGGATTATATTATGAGAAGATTGCAGAAAAGATTAACGGCAGTTATCATGCTTTTTGCGTTGCTGTTATCCATGGGCGGTTGCGCCAAAACAACGGGTACAAAGAAATATTCGAGTTCATTTTTTGATTGTTTTGATACGGTTATTACCGTGTATGGATATGCCGAGAATCAAGAAAAATTCAATGAATTTGTTGCGCTTGTTCACGAGAAATTTTTATATTACCATCAGCAATTTGACGGGTATACGGAATATGAAGGGGTTAATAACATATACACCATCAATAAATATGCCGGTATTGAGCCGGTAACGGTTAGTGATGAGTTATTTACCCTCATTCAAAAGAGTAAGGAATTATATGCGCAGACCGGCGGTAAGGTCAATATTGCTATGGGCGCCGTATTGCAGGTTTGGGATAACTACCGGCAATGGGCAACAAAGGAACCGGATAATGCAAAGTTGCCGAGTACTAAAGAATTGGGCATAGCGGCTATGTATATGGATGTTAACCGTATTGAATTGGATGCCGCAAACAGCACCGTGTATTTAGCCGATTCATTGATGAGTATACACGTGGGAGCCGTTGCCAAAGGATATGCCTGTGAGTTGGTGAAAAACAATTTGGTGGAAAATGGTTACAACCAATTTGTTATCAGTGCAGGCGGTAACGTTGTTGCGGTGGGGCAGGATCCGGAAAATGAAAACGGCTGGAATGTTGGCATTCAGAACCCCGATACTCATACAACAAACGATATTGTTGATACGGTTGAAGTAAAAGATAAGGCGGTAGTAACGGCCGGTAGTTATCAACGATATTTTACGATTGACGGAAAACGGTATCATCATATTATTGATCCGGCAACGCTGATGCCTACAACCTACTATGATAGCGTAACCGTAATCTGTGACGATTCTATGGTAGCGGATTTTATGGCGACAACACTTTTTATTTTGCCGCCGGCGTTAGCTATGAGTATGGCGGAAGATATGCCGCAATTAGAGGCAGTCTGGATTGATACGGATGGAGCGGTTACCTATACCTCCGGTTATGGGGATTATTCAAAGTCGTATTGACAATAGGGGTATAATGCCGTTATAATAATAAAGATGTACAATCACATGGAAGGCAGGGATTTTTGTGAAACTGATACTGGCTATTGTTAATTCCGATGATGGAAATGATGTGATGAAGGCGTTGACCAAAAATGGCATACAAGTAACAAAATTGGCCACAACCGGTGGTTTTCTGATGGCGGGCAACACGACTTTTATGATTGGCGCAGAGGAAGATCGTGTGGATGATATTATCGAGATTATTCAAAAGTACAGTCATAAGCGTACGCAAGCGATGCCGGCATCGACGGCATATTCGGCCGGCATGTTCTCCTCGTATCCCATTGAATTAACGGTGGGGGGAGCAACCGTCCTTGTGTTGAACGTTGAAAGATTTGAGAAACTCTGATGTCGGCACTGCAAGACGATAAGGCGCGCATACGTATTCTTGAGCGGATGTTTCATGCCGGTAAAGTGCCTCATGCCATGATGCTGGTATCGGGTAATGCCATGGGGGCGGCAATGGAAATCGCTACTTCAATCGTATGCCAGGAAAAGGCGTTTCCTGCTTGCGGGATATGCATGCATTGCCGCAAGACAGTAAAAAATATTCATCCGGATGTTATTACTGTTGCGGGAAAGGCATCTATTCAGGTTGATCAAATTCGAGAGATGCGACTGGATGCGCACGTGTTACCCAATGACGGAGACCGTAAGGTTTACATTATCCAAGAGGCGCAGACAATGACCGAATCGGCGCAGAATGCATTTTTGAAGATTCTGGAGCAACCGCCGACGGGTGTGTATTTTATTTTGGCGGTGTCGGACCGAAGAGGTATCATTGATACTATACGCTCTCGTGTTGTTGAGTTTACCCTTAAAGAGGAGCATAAGCAGCTCGCTGTCGGTGAACTGCCGCAAGCGTTATTGGCGGCGTGCATGGATCGGGATGAATTAAAGGTTTGTGCAACGATTGATAAAGGGTTTGCTAATGATCGCACAAAAGCACAGGGTTTTATATCGGAATTTATGGAATTACTAAACGAAATGGCGCTTCATGCCGATGATAGGCTCGAAAAAGTGTTAGCATTATATGATGTTGCACGGAATGTTGCCGTTCGCTTGGATAACGCCGGCAATGTAAGTTTATGTGCAGCATATTTTTCAATACAATGTTTGGAGGCGGTTTCTTGACCGAAGTAGTTGGAATTAAATTTAAAAAAGTAGGGAAGACCTATTATTTTTCTCCGGATCGACTCAACCTTAAAATCGGTGATCGTGTTATCGTAAAAACGGCACGTGGCATTGAAATGGGCGAGGTGGTCATGGAGAATAAGATGGTGGAGGACAACACCGTTGTCGCGCCCTTGAAAAAGGTTTTGCGGTTGGCCACCGAAAAAGATGTGGAAACAGCAGAAAAGAACCGTGCACGGGAAAAAGAAACCATGGATGTCTGTGAGCAGGTAATTGCCGAACATGGTTTAGAAATGAAACTGGTGGATGTTGAGTATACCTTTGACGGGAATAAACTGTTATTCTATTTCACCGCTGAAGGACGAGTGGACTTCCGTGAACTGGTAAAGGACTTGGCGGCTCGTTTCAAAACCCGTATTGAGCTTCGTCAAATCGGAGTGCGCGACGAGGCAAAGATGCAGGGTGGCTTAGGTATTTGCGGTAAAGAGTTTTGTTGTACGCAATTTTTGGATGAGTTTGTGCCGGTATCGATTAAGATGGCAAAAGAGCAAGGTCTCTCTTTGAATCCTGCTAAAATTTCCGGAACTTGCGGCCGATTGATGTGCTGCCTAAAATATGAGCAGGATGCCTATGAGTATCTGACTCGGTCTACGCCCGGTGTGGGTGCCTATGTAGAGACGCCGGATTACAAGGGATATGTTGTAGAGGTGAACTTGCTTCGCGGCATCTTAAAGGTGCGTCGTGCCGATGATGCCGAAAGTCCGGCAAGAGCCTACCATAAAAATCAAATTAAGGTATTAAATGCTTCTGCAAATTTTTCCTCATCGAAAAAGGATAAACAAAAAGAGGCAAATCATACAGAGAAATAAATTTGAACTATTGATTTTTTTATTTCTTTGTGCTAAACTGAAGAAAAATAAAAGGAGGTTTATCATAATGGCTTATACTATCAATGATGATTGCATCAGTTGTGGTGCTTGCGTCGATGCTTGCCCCGTTGAGGCGATTGCCGAAGGCGATAGCAAGTATGTAATCGATGCTGACAAGTGCTTGGATTGCGGCGCTTGCGCCGGTGCTTGCCCCGTGGGAGCTCCCCAGGCTGAGTAAGACAGGTACATGATGATCAGGGGATTTTCCGCATGGGAGATCCCCTGGTTTTTACTTTTGGAGGCTTATGATTTTACATTCGGAAGAAGAATTGTGTCAGCTTGGCCATGGCCGGATGTTGATACAATCTAAGAAATATTTTTGTTTCACTACCGATTCCGTTTTACTGGCTGATTTTTGCCAAGTAAAAAATGGGGATCGTTGTGTGGATTTAGGGGCAGGGCAAGGAATATTGTCAGTCCTTTTGTTCTCTCGTGCGGATATTTCGTGTGTGGATGCGGTTGAAATTCAGCCGGAGCTGTGCGAAATTTTACGCCGTAATGCAGAGATAAATCAGCTGGATCAGTTGCACGTTCATTCGTGTGATTTGCGAAATTTGCCCTTGAAAAAAGGATATTATGACGTGGTGATTACCAATCCGCCGTATGAATCTGAGCAGTCAGGGGCAGTAAATATCCAAAACCAGATTGCAATAGCAAGACATGAGCAGACATGCTCGCTTGATGATGTTGTAAAGGCGGGGTTGTCCTTATTGCGGTTTGGCGGATGCATGTATATGTGTTTGCGCCCGAATCGTTTATGTGATGTTGTTGAATCGGCAAGAAGATATGGCGGGGAATTAAAGCAGTTACGATTTGTTTATCCGTATATCGATAAAAAGCCAAATTTAATGCTGATGCAGATACGAAAGGGTGGAAAGCCGGATTTGATGGTGCTCCCGCCCTTGGTTATGTATGATGCTCCGGGGCAGGAAAGTCAAGAAATGAAGCGAATCTATCAAGGAGATTTTAATGAGCGGTAGATTATATGTTGTGGGTACTCCGATCGGTAATCTCAGGGATTTATCCGAGCGGGTATGTGAGATTTTGAGTGAAGTGGATTTCATTGCAGCAGAAGACACGAGAAATTCAAAAAAAATACTCAATCATCTTAATATTAAAAAGGAATTAGTAAGTTATTTTGAACACAATAAAGCATCAAAAGGGCAGTACTTGATTGATCGGATGTTGGCGGGTGAGTCTTGTGCTTTGGTGACGGATGCCGGCATGCCTGCCATATCGGATCCCGGTGAGGATATTGTACGGATGTGTCACGAGCAAGGCGTGGAAACGGTTGTGATACCGGGGCCGTGTGCGGCTATTTGTGCGTTGGCGCTTTCCGGTTTACCGAGCGGAAAGTTCTGCTTTGAAGGGTTTTTATCGTCGGAAACCAATTTGCGACGCAATCGTCTTTCTCAGTTACGAAACGAAGAGCGAACTGTTATTTTTTATGAGGCACCGCACCGTTTGCGAGAAACGGTTGGGGATATGCTGGAGTTGTTGGGCGATCGGCGCATTTCCGTTATAAAAGAACTCACAAAATTACATGAAACGGTATGGTATACAACGCTGGCGCAGTTTGATTCGTTAATAAAAGATGAGGATATCCGGGGAGAATTTGTTTTAGTTCTTGAGGGTGCTACCGGTGAAAGTGATCAGATTGATGATAAGCGGATTTTGCAACTCTTGCAGGAGAAGATCTCGGTCGGAGTCCGTAAATCCGATGCGGTAAAGCAGGTTGCTGTTGAATTTGATCTTCCCAAAAATCATGTATATAAACTCTCAAATGAATTGGAATGAATTTTTTTGTCTTAAATAAAAATACTTGAAAAAATTTGAGAGATAGGGTATAATAAGATAGCATGTGAATTTTTACATGTAGTATTTTTATTGGAATGTTAATACTAATTATGTAAAAAAGACGGTATTCCACATGGAGGATACAGATTTGGATAGATTTATTATTAAAGGCGGTAAGCCACTTACAGGTGAAGTTGTTATCAGCGGCGCAAAAAATGCTGCTGTTGCCATTATTCCTGCGGCAATTTTAGTTGATGGTGTTTGTTGTATTGAAAATATCCCCAAGATTAATGACGTATATTTAATCATCGACATTATGCGTAAAATGGGTGCCAGAATCGACTTTGTTGATGATACTACCATTGAGGTGGATTGTACGGGTATGGCCATTACGCAGACTCCCAGTAATCTTGCCAG
>JAZKZU010000132.1:0-2560 GCA_045612825.1 Eubacteriales bacterium | reverse complement strand
GCATCGCCGTAATGCTCACGGATCCACTCAATGGTCAG
Source organism: Eubacteriales bacterium (assembly GCA_045612825.1). Lineage (GTDB taxonomy): Bacteria > Bacillota > Clostridia > Oscillospirales > UMGS1783 > CAKSHC01. The sequence goes on along the minus strand of JAZKZU010000132.1, from coordinate 2,522 downwards.
CTTCTGCCACTCGGAGAAACCTTCCGAAGAGTCGATACACAGCACGTCCGCACCCGCCTCAACCAAGGCAGGAACACGCTCGACATAGTCACGGGTATTGATGCCAGCACCCACGACGTAGCGCTTGGAAGCATCTAGCAACTCGTTGGGGTTTTGCTTATGCATATCATAGTCCTTGCGGAATACCATATAGCACAGCTTGCCGTCATCGCTTACGATGGGCAGAGAATTGAGCTTGTGATCCCAAATAATATCATTGGCCTCTTTGAGGGTTGTCCCCTCTTTGGCCCAGATCAGCTTTTCAAAGGGAGTCATAAAGGTCTCCACCTTCAGATCGGGAGACATACGGCTCACACGGTAATCTCTGCCGGTTACGATACCAACCAGCTTACCGTCGGCCGTACCATCCTCGGTTACGGCAATGGTAGAATGGCCCGTTTCCTTGGTCAGCGCAATCACGTCAGCCAGGGTAGCATCAGGACGGATGTTGGAATCGCTCTTAACAAAACCGGCCTTGTAGCCCTTAGCACGGCGCACCATAGCCGCCTCATCTTCGATCGTCTGCGATCCGTAAATAAAGGATACGCCGCCTTCGGTCGCCAAAGCCACCGCCAAACGGTCACCCGATACCGATTGCATGATGGCCGACACCATCGGGATGTTCATAGTAATGGCCGACTGCTCGCCCTTCTTATAGCGAACCAGCGGCGTTTTCAGCGAAACATTCGCCGGAATACATTCACTGGAGGAATATCCGGGAATTAACAGATACTCATTAAAAGTATGGGAGGGTTCATTAATAAAAATAGCCATGTCGTTTCTTCCTTTCTCAGTTTCCGGCTTTTGCTTCACAATAAATGCAACGGTATACGTTGTTGTCCGAATCGGTCAGACGAAATACCTGATCGAGTTCCTGTTCCACCGTCGTAATGCAACGGGGGTTTTTGCAGTGGATAACATTGGTCAGCACCTTAGGCATCTCAATGCTCTTCTTCTCAATCAGTTCTCCGTTAACTATGATGTTAACGGTAGCCTTGGGATCCACGTATCCGATTACGTCCAAATTCAAAGGAATATCCGCATCAATCTTGATGATATCCTTCTTCCCAAGTTTTTTGCTGTTAACGTTCATAATCATGGCAACCGGACAGCCCAGTTGTCCAAGCTTTAACAGTTCATACAACTGCATGCCTCGGCCGGCGCTGATGTGGTCAATCACCACACCGTTGGTAATCGAATCAATATTCATCGTTTCGCCTCCTCCAGCAGTTTGAGAATCAATGCCATACGCATATACTTGCCGTTGAGCACCTGCTTAAAGTAGCAAGCTCTGGGGTCCTCGTCGATCGCCACGCTGATCTCGTTCACACGGGGCAGCGGATGCAAAATACTCAGATCCGCTTTCGCATTGGTAAGCTTGGGAGGATCTAAGATGTAACTATCCTTCAATCTCAGATATTCTTCTTCATTGAAGAAACGCTCCTGCTGCACACGGGTCATATACAACACATCCAGTTCCGGCATCGCCGATTCCAGATCTCTTGTTTCTTTATACTCAATATGGCACTTGTCCAAAATATCGGTTTTCACATAATCGGGCAAGCACAGCTCATCCGGCGAGATCAACACAATTTTGATGTTCTCATATCGGGACAACGCATTGATCAGCGAATGTACCGTTCTGCCAAACTTCAAATCCCCGCAGAAACCAACCGTAATGTTATCCAATCTTCCCTTTTCGCGATAGATGGTCAACAGGTCGGCCAAGGTCTGGGTCGGGTGGTTGTGTCCGCCGTCACCGGCATTGATCACGGGAATGGAAGCGTTCAGCGAAGCCACATACGGAGCGCCCTCTTTGGGGTGACGCATGGCAATAATATCGGCGTAGCAGCTGATAACCTTAGCGGTATCGGCTACGCTCTCCCCTTTAGAGGCCGACGAACTGCTGGCCTCGGAGAAACCGATTACGTTACCGCCCAGTTCCATCATGGCCGCCTCAAAACTTAAACGAGTACGGGTCGACGGCTCAAAAAACAGGGTGGCAAGCTTCTTACCTTCACACGTATGCGCATACTTGGCGGGATTGGCAATAATGTCCTGCGCCGTCGTAAGCAGTTCTTCAATCTCTGTTGTCGAGAGATCCAAAATATCGATCAGGCTTCTCATGCCTTTGCCCCCTTGCCAATCCAGCTTTCATCTGAAGGATTGTTACGGAAAGCAATCAAACGCTGCACGTCTTCGGGCTTGATATATCCCTCGTCGGCCGCTACCTGAGCAATAACGTCAAAGTTGGTCAGCGAAACGTTCTTAACGTTAGCCGCCGCCAAACGGTCGATGCCCTTCTGCATACCGTAGGTAAAGATGCTGACAACGCCAAGCACCTCTGCACCAGCCTCACGCAGAACGTTTACAACCTCAATCACGCTACCGCCGGTCGAGATCAAATCTTCAACAACAACAACCTTCTGACCGGGCTCCAAGCGTCCCTCTATCTGGTTCTGACGGCCATGATCCTTAGCGCC
>JAZKZU010000131.1:0-8521 GCA_045612825.1 Eubacteriales bacterium | reverse complement strand
CTTTAAGATATCACCGGGCTGAACCTGCCCTTCATTTCTGATTTTTTCTTCCAGAGCCTTCATTGCCTGTCCGCCTTTCGGGAAAAAACAAAAAACAGAAATCTCCAATAAGACCCGAGAGGCTGAATTGTCGAACTCTGTTTTATGCCAATATTATATAATTATCCGCCTAAAAAAGCAAGTCTTTTCGACAAACTTTTACTGTTCTTTGCCACATTCACGGCAAAATTTGGAATCGGCATCGATCGATTTGCCGCAATGCTTGCAAAAGACCTGTTCTTCGGTCAATCCTTCCCGCACGGCCGCCACGGTATCCCGCAAAGCGTCGTGAGTAGCATCGGCTAAGGTATCGGTAATCACCTTGATATCCTCTTCCGATTCCTCCACCGCATAGCGGGTGGCTTTGACCTGCTTGCTCATCATCTTGCCCCGTGCTTTGGGACTGAAGATCAACACGATGGCCGTGACGAAAATGCCGACGAAGATTATACCGAACAGAATATAGAAAAGAACCGCAAAATCAAAGGCGCCGCCAAACAGATTTTTCATGTTTTCAAAATTTTGTTCCATACTCGGACCGTTTCCCATAATCATCACCTCAATGGCAGTATATCAAAAAAAGAACCGAAAAGCAATCGCTTTTCGGTTCTTATATTCAAGAAAGCAACATTTTATCGGTTGCTTCACTGCTGGCCTTGCCGAAATGTTCGATCAGTTCGGCCACGGTGAGTTTCTTCTTGTCCTCGCCGCTCACGTCCAGCACCACACGGCCGGCATCCATCATGATCAGGCGGTTGCCGTAGCTGATGGCGTCCTTCATGTTATGGGTGATCATCAGCGTGGTCAGATTATCCCGCTCAACGATGCGTTGGGACAGTTCCAGCACCTTGGCCGCCGTCTTGGGGTCAAGCGCCGCCGTATGTTCATCCAATAGGAGCAGTTTTGGCTTTTGCAGGGAGGCCATAAGCAGGGTTAACGCCTGCCGCTGTCCGCCCGAAAGCAGACCGACCTTGGCCGTCATCCGATCTTCCAGACCCAGTTCCAGATCGGCGAGCAGTTCGGCATACACCTTGCGCTCGGCCTTGGTGATGCCCCAGCCCAAGCCACGGAACTTGCCACGGCGAGCGGCCAGAGCCAGATTTTCCTCGATCTGCATGGTGGGCGCCGTGCCCATCATAGGATCCTGGAATACACGCCCCAAATACTTGGCACGCTTATATTCCGGCAGTTTGGTTACATCTTTTCCGTCGATGAAGATGTGCCCTTCGTCCACGGCAAACACGCCCGCCACCGCATTGAGCATGGTGGACTTGCCGGCGCCGTTACCGCCGATGACGGTGACAAAATCGCCTTCATTGAGGGTGAGGTTGAGCCCGTCGAGCGCCGTTTTTGCGTTGACGGTACCGGGGTTGAAGGTTTTGGATACGTTTTCTAACTTAAGCATTGTCCTTCCCTCCCTTTTTCTTGGCATGGAATACCTTGCTCGTCCAGTAAGGAATGGCTAAGAACAGACCCACCAGAACAGCGGTAATCAGCTTCAGATCGTTGGTATTGATCAGTTTCATGCCGGTATTGGCCGGATCGGGGATGAGCAGGATTACCTGAATGACCAGATAATAGATGACTGCACCGCAAACAACCGAGAACAGCCGCAGGCCAAAGTTGCGGAACACCTTGCCCAGCAACACTTCACCGATGATGACAGCCGCCAGACCGATAACGATAGCGCCTCGGCCGTTATTAACATCGGCGCCGCCCTGGAACTGCGCCAGAAGCGCACCCGCAACGGCCACAATACCGTTGGACAGCATGAGCCCCAGCACAATATTGCTGTTGGTATTGATGCCCTGCGCACGGGCCATGTTGGGATTGGAACCGGTGGCACGCAAGGATGCGCCCCGCTCGGTACCGAAGAACCAATAGAGAGCCAAAATAACGACAAACACAATCGCCATCAAAATCGGCAGGGGGTTGTTCAGTGACAGTTCCCGCACATACCGCTGAGATACTAACAGATCATAGTTGGTAACGCTGATGGCCATATTGGCACGGCTTCCCATAATTCGCAGATTGATGGAATAGAGCGCCAACTGGGTTAAGATACCCGACAAAATGGCGGGAATCCCGCAACGGGTATGGAAAAATCCGGTGAGCAGACCGGCGGCCATGCCCGACAGGAAGGCCATCAACAGCGCCAGCCACGGATTCCAGCCGGCAATCATGAGCATAACGGCTACGCAACCGCCGGTAGACATGGTGCCGTCCACCGTAAGATCGGCCACGTCCAAGATCCGATAGGTCAGATACACGCCAATGGCCATGATGCCCCAGATCAACCCTTGTGCCACCGCACCGGGCGTGGCGTTAAGGAGCGATGTAAAGAAATTCATGATCAATTCGGTCCTTTATCTTACTGGATTTCGGTATAGTCTTCGGGGATGGTTACCTTCAGCGCCTCGGCATTCGCCTTGTTGTACATCTTGGTAGCCTCAGCAGCGGCCTCAACAGGCATTTCGCCAACCTTGGCTTCACCCTTGAGGATCTTAATGGCCATCTTACCGGTGGCTACGCCCAGATCATAGTAGTCGATAGACAGAGTAGCCACGCCGCAGCCTTTGCAGATGCCCGACTCACCGGCGATAACGGGAGTACCGGCCGGAATCACCACGTTGGCAATCGCCTCGGTGTTGTTGGCGGCGGTATTATCGGTGGGAATGTAGATCACATCGGACGCATCGCAAGCCGCCTGAGCTACAGAAGCCACGTTGGTGGTATCGGTGAAAGCGAAGGGAGCGCAGGTGAAGCCCATCGCTTCCAGCATCTTGGTCATTTCATCAACCTGATACTGGCTGTTCGGCTCGGCCGAGCAATAGAGCAGGCCAACCTTCTTGGCATCAGGGAACAGTTCCTTTATCATGGCTGCCTGCTGATCCAGCGGAGCCAGATCGGTTGTGCCGGAAACGTTGCCGCCGACCGTGCCGGTCCAGTTATCGATCTTCAGAGCCGAAGCATAGTCGGTAATAGAGGTGCCCAGAACGGGAATATCGGCTGTGCCTTCACGGGCCGCCTGCAAAGCGGCGGTAGCGTTGGCCATGATCAGGTCAACATTCGAAGAGACAAAGCCGTTGACGATGGTGGTGCAGTTGGTCGCCTCGCCGGAAGCATTCTGCACATCGATGACAACCTTATCGCCAAACTCAGCCTTCAGGGTATCCACGAAGCCCTGAGTGGCTGCATCCAGCGCTTCATGCTGAATGAGCTGAACGACACCAATGTTGATAGTGTCATCGGACGTGCCGCCGCAAGCCGCCAGCGACAGGACCAAAACTACAGACAAAACAAGTGCAAGGATCTTTTTCATTTTCTTTTCTCCTTAAATAAAATACGGCTCCGAAGCGGAGCCGTTAAAATTACAACTTCCGTTTCACTGAAAAATTATGCAGACGCACGCAGACCCCCATAATAATAAGAATAATACATATCGAGGTCTCCTTTCTCAATGAAATAATTGCTCCTATTATACTCGCATATATTTATCATTGTCAAGCCTTTTTTCGGGTATATTTATGCATTTTTTGCATTTTTCTTGCCTTTTCAAACAGGGCGCCTACCCGACTGGCGCTGATATAGCAGTTGGCCAGATATTCTTCCAAGGGAATACGCATATACCGATCGGTCTCATGCCGCCCGGGGCGGGCGTGGCGTTTGAGTTCAAAGGTAAGCGGCCCGTCAAATCCCGTGGCCGCCAGCCGCTCGGTCAGCACCGTCCAATCAGCAATACCGTCCATGGGCAACAAATGCAAATCGTCCAACGGATGGCATACCCCTGCATAATCCTTGATTCCCGCATTGTCATTCAAATGGGTGGCGCATACATACTTTCCGTATAATCCCAGCATATCCTGAGAATGGTTATAACACATCTCGTGCCCGCTGTCCCAGCAAAAGCCGATATTGGGGTGATCCCCGAAATTCTCAAACAGGGCGGCCAAAAACTCCTCGCCCTCGGTATTCTCAAAGGCTACCTTTACTCCCGTCCCTTCGGCGGCACGCAACACGCGTTCATATCGGGCCAGACCCTTTTGGGTTACCACATGGGGCTTATCCTCAAAGCCGATATAGGCATGACACACGGCTACCGGCACCTCATGACGGGCGCAATCCTTGATGCAGGAGACCAGCAGATCCGTTCCGGCATCGGCCGCCTCGTCCGGCCCTTCCCACATCTGAGCCGCCATGCGAAAGGGGGCGTGCATCGACTGGATTTCCAAGCCGCAGTCCTTGGCCAAGGCCGCTACCTGCGCCATCTGCTCGGCACTCTTCCATTCGGCAAAACAGGCCTCGAATCCTACCTGTGCGATTTGGGGCATCACCTGCTCGATCGGCACGCCGAACGAATCACAGGCTTTCAATGCCAACTTGCGTTTCCACATCCTTGCTTTCCTCCGTCTTTTGCTTCTCCCAGTATACCACGCTTTCCTGCCCTTGACAACAAAAAATCCCGTTAAACAACGGGATTTTTTAATAACAAATTTAGGTTTTCCATTTGCTCCCTGGTGGGCGTCGATCGATCGGCAAAGGGGAATTTCAGCCCCATATTGTCGTACTTGACCTGACAGATCTTGCGAAAGGGCAACAACTCCACGCCATCGACACAGGAGTATTGCCGCTGCAAGGCCGAAAGCGCCGCTATGTTCTCCTCGGTATCGTTGAGATCGGGGATGATCACCTGACGCAAGGTTACCGATATGTTTTGCTCATTCAAATACCGCAGAAAGTCCAGCACCGCCGCATACTCACATCCGACGTATTCTCGGTAGTGCTCGGGGTTGGTATACTTGATATCCAACAACACCCGATCGGTCAGCGCCAGCGCCGCTTTTATCGGCTCGGTCAGGGCAATGCCCGAGGTGTCCAGACAGGTATGGATTCCGACCTGTTTACACAGGGAAAAGACCTCTTTGACAAATTCGGGTTGCAGCAACGGCTCGCCGCCCGACAGGGTGATGCCGCCATCGTTGCCGAAATATTCCCGATACCGCTCGGCCTTGCTCACGATCTCCTCGGCCGACAGTTCATGGCCGCCGGTTGCCGCCCATGTATCGGGGTTGTGGCAAATGGCGCACCGCAACGGACATCCCTGCAAAAAGACTACAAACCGAATCCCCGGCCCGTCAATGGTGCCAAGGCTTTGGATGGAGTGGACCCGTCCGATCATATCGCTTCGTGGAAGGTGCGGGAGATGACCTCACGCTGCTGTTCACGGGACAGTTTATTGAAGTTAACCGCATAGCCCGATACACGAATGGTCAGGTTGGGGTATTTCTCGGGGTTCTCATAGGCATCCATCAGCGTTTCCCGATTGAGAACGTTGATATTGATATGATGGGCTTTCTTGGCAAAATAGCCGTCCAGAATCGCCACCAGATTATCGACACGCTCCTCCTCGGAGTGCCCCAAGGCATCGGGGGTGATGGAGAAGGTGTTGGAAATGCCGTCACGGCAATCGTTATAGTCGAGCTTGGCCACCGAGTTGAGCGAAGCCAAAGCGCCGTTCTCCTCACGGTTGTGCATGGGGTTAGCACCCGGGGCAAAGGGCTCGCCGTCTTTACGGCCGTCGGGCGTAGCACCCGTGTTCTTGCCGTACATAACGTTGGAAGTAATCGTCAGCACCGACAGAGTATGCTCGGCATGGCGATAGGTAGGCGTCTTGCGCAGTTCGGTAATGACACGGTGGGTCATATCCTTAGCGATGCTATCCACACGGTCATCATCGTTGCCGTAGGTGGGGAAACTGCCCTCACGGGTAAAGTCCACAATATACCCCTTATCGTCCTTGACCGGACGAACGGTGGCGTACTTGATGGCCGAGAGCGAGTCGGTTACAACCGAAAGGCCGGCAATACCGAAGGCCATCAGGCGTTCCACATCGGTATCATGCAGAGCCATCTGCAACTGCTCATAGGCGTATTTATCATGCATATAATGGATGATGTTCATGGTGTTGACGTACAGTTTCATCAGCCATTCATTATAAATGTCAAACCGTTCCATCACCGCATCGAAGGTCAGCACATCCCCTTCCAGCACCGACATCTGCGGGCCGATATGCATACCCGACGTGGTATCATAACCGCCGTTTATGGCAATCAGCAAGAGTTTGGCCAAGTTGCAACGGGCGCCGAAGAACTGCATCTGCTTGCCCACCTTCATGGCCGACACGCAGCAGGCAATGGCGTAATCATCCCCGTAGATTGGGCGCATCACATCGTCGTTCTCGTACTGGATCGAGTCGGTATCCGTCGACACTTTCGCACAAAATTTCTTAAAGGGCATGGGCAGAGAGTTCGACCACAGCACCGTCAGATTCGGCTCGGGCGAAGAACCCAGCGTATACAGGGTGTTGAGGATACGGAAGCTGGACTTGGTGACCAGAGTACGGCCATCCTCACCCATACCGCCGACGGCCTCGGTAATCCACATCGGATCGCCGCCAAACAGATCGTTATATTCGGGGGTGCGCAGATGACGGGCCATGCGCAGTTTGATAACAAAATCGTCGATCAACTCCTGCGCCTGCTCCTCGGTCAGCACACCATTCTGAATATCACGCTCGATATAAATATCGAAGAAGGTGGATACACGGCCCAGCGACATGGCGGCGCCGTTCTGTTCCTTGATAGCGCCCAGATAGGCAAAGTAGGTCCACTGGATGGCTTCACGGGCGTCCTTGGCCGGCTGGCTGATGTCGTACCCGTACATGGCCGCCATCTGCTTGAGATAGCCCATGTGGTTGATCTGCTTTTGCAGTTCCTCGCCCTCACGGATCTCGTGAGTCATAAAGGCGTGGCCTTCCAGCCGCATCTTATCCAGCTTCTTTTCTTCGATCAGGCGATCCATGCCGTAGAGGGCAACACGGCGATAGTCGCCGATGATGCGGCCACGGCCGTAGGCATCGGGAAGACCGGTAATGACGTGGCACTTACGTGCCGCACGCATCTCATCGGTATAGGCGCGGAATACGCCGTCGTTATGAGTGGTGCGATAGCGGAATTCTTCCTCGATTTTTTCGGACAGCTTGTACCCATAGGCTTCGCAGGCCTGACGGGCCATGCGGATACCGCCGAAGGGATTGATGCCACGCTTTAAGGGGCGATTGGTCTGCAATCCAACGATGATTTCATTATCCTTATCCACATAACCGGCCGAATAGCCGATCAGGGACGATACGGTAGCCGTATCGATGTCCAGCACGCCGCCATACTGACGCTCGAGGAAGAAGAGGGCTTCTACCTTTTTCATCAGGCTCTTGGTGCGTTCGGTGGGGCCGGCTAAAAACTTGGCATCGTCTTGGTACGGCTTGTAGTTTTGCTGGATAAAATCACGCACATTGATCTCATCCTGCCATACACCCGATGCAAATCCGTTCCAATTTTGGTGTTCCATAACGGACCTCCTATATATAAAGAAATATTGTAAACGCATAAAAAGGGCGAGTCAGCACACAACTGATTCGCCCAGACGGTCGGCATAATAACAACCTGCGTTCCCTTGCGGTACTCCGCTTATTCATTCCGTCAGTCGCGCAGATGACCATAATTATTATACACACCCACTCTCTTTTTGTCAATTGATTTGTACTCTTTTTTCGTATAAATTTCCCGTCAATTATTTCCTCTTGCCGTCGGTGGCGGGATTGTCGATCAGCCGCCCGTCGCGGGTGAAGCGGGAGCCGTGGCAGGGGCAGTCCCAGGTATGCTCCTGCTTATTATACGAAAGGGCGCAGCCCAGATGGGGACAGCGGGGCACTGTGGGCTTGAGCAGATGCACCACCGATTCGGCTACATTGACCGCCAACTGCGGCCGCCACACCGAGCGGGAGGGGGCAAAAACCTCGGCAAAGGGGTTCTCCCTCCCCCGCACCAGATCGCTCAAAAGCAGGGCGGCCACGCCCGCCCCTGTCATGCCCCATTTATTAAAGCCGGTCGCCACATACACCTGCGGCAGGCGGGGAGAATACGGCCCGATATAGGGCACGCCGTCCAGACTCATGCAGTCCTGCGTCGCCCAGCGAGCCGCTATGTGAGCATCGGGATAGTGGCGGTTGGCCACCAGTTCCAGCGCCTGCCAACCCCCACCCGCCTTGCCGGTGCGGTGGCTGCCGCCGCCCAGCAGCAACCAATCGCCATAGGTGCGAAAGGAGAGCCCCTTTTGTGACGCATCCACATACATCCCGTCGGGCAGATCTGCGCCGGACAGGGCCAGCACATAGGAACGGTGCTGATATAATTTCATGATATACCAGCCATGGGTATTGATAAAGGGGAAATGGGTAGCGACAATGACCTTATTTGCCCGTATTCGCCCACGGTCGGTCAGCACATAATCAGGCGTAATCTCCCGTACACGGGTATGCTCATAGATGGGCAGATTTTCGGCCAGGGCATAGGCAAATTTAAGCGGATGAAACTGCGCCTGATTCTTGATCTTTACCGCACCCGCCACCGCAAAGGGCAAAGGC
>JAZKZU010000130.1:0-5139 GCA_045612825.1 Eubacteriales bacterium | reverse complement strand
CGTGTGCTGGTTACCAATGTTACCGAAACCAATAATACCTAATTTGATTCTATCCATCTTATTTGATCTCCTTTAAGATATTTTTCAGAGCCGTTACGGCGGTGTCAAAGGCTTCATCCTTAGAAGCGAAGGAATAGGTGTTGCCCACCTTATCCGAAACTTCCTCACGCTCGAGTGCGGCCAGCCCGTCAAAGAGGGCCAGATGGGGCTCGATGGTGAAGCAGGTGCCGCCCTGAGCCAGATAGGCGGGAATAATCTCACGCAGGTGACCCTCGCCGCAGCCGGGAGGAACAACCTTGCCGTTTTCCAGCGCATCCTTGATGTGCATATACTTAATGTAGCTATGTAACATCTCCCAAGCGGGCATGGTCGGCTGGCCGGACTGGATGAAGTTGGCCGGATCGAAGATGGCACGCAGATTCGGCAAGGCCTGATACAGCGTCAAGCAACGGGTGGCGATGTCGCCGTAGATTTCCTTCTCGTTCTCGTGGCACAGTTCGACTACGCCGCCTGCCTGCTCAAGCAACCAACCCAGACGGTCGATAACCTCGTTGCGGTAATCCTCGGGATCTTTGCCCTTGGGAATGAAGAAGGAGAAGATTCTCATGTTCTCGGCGCCCAGAATGTCGGAAACTTCAAGCAGGTGCTTGAACTTCTCCTGATGAGCGGCCCAATCGCCCGTTTCAATATCGATCTTACCAACGGGAGAACCGATGGTGTAGACCTGCAGGCCCGCCGCATCCATGTCACGGCGGATCTGACGGGCTTTCTCGGACGATACGTCAATGATGGACTGGCCGTCCACATTGCGGATCTCCAAGCCGTTGAGATTGTTGCGCTTCATAGCGGCAATCTGCAGAGAAAGGTCTTTGCTTGCCTCGTCGGCAAATGCGTACAGTTTGATGTTGTTCATTTTTTATACCCCCGAATAAGCGGAAAATCCGCCATCAATAGCAATCGTTACGCCGGTCACAAAGCCCGACTTGGTTTCATCCAGCAAAAATTCAACCGTGCCCAGCAGCTCATCGGCTTCGCCGAAGCGGCCCATGGGCGTGGCGGCCAAGATCTTGCCGGTACGTGCCGTCGGCGTACCGTCGGCGTTAAAGAGGAGAGAGCGGTTCTGGTTGGTGACGAAGAAGCCGGGAGCAATCGCATTGACACGGATGCCCGACTTGGCAAAATGCACGGCCAACCACTGGGTGAAGTTGGTCACCGCCGCCTTGGCCGAGGAATAGGCCGGAATCTTGGTCAGCGGACGGAAGGCGTTCATGGAAGAAACGTTGAGCACACAGCAACCCTCACGGCCGGGCATATCAGCCATGAAGACCTGACTGGGTAGAAGCACGCCCTTCATGTTCAGATCAAAGACGAAATCAAAGCCGTTGGTATCAATGTTGAAGAAGTTCTTGGTGTCCTTATCCATCTCATCGCCTGCCGTGTACTCCTCACGGTCGGTCGTCGCACGGGGGTTGTTGCCGCCGGCGCCGTTGATGAGAATGTCGCACTTGCCGAGGTCTTTCAGGATCTGCTCATGAGCCGCTTCCAGACTTTCCCGCTCAAGTACCGAGCAGGGGTAGGCCTTAGCTACGCCGCCGGCCTTGACGATCTCGTCGGCCACGGCATTAACAGCATCGGCATTGATGTCCAGCAGGGCAACCTTAGCACCCATGGCGGCAAAATGCTTGGCAAAGGCGGAGCAAAGAATACCGCCAGCGCCGGTGATTACCATTACCTTGTTCATAGTTTTACTCCTCTATCATTTTTTTGGAAGTCGTATAACTGATGCGACGGCAGAGTTCTTCCGCCGGAGCCGAATCAAATTCACCCGATTCGACATATTCACCGATGCGGTTGCAGAGAATACGGCGGAAATAGTCGTGACGGGCATAGGACAGGAAGGAACGGGAGTCGGTCAGCATGCCGGGGAAGGTGGAAAGCAGGCCCTGCTCGGCCATAATGTCGAGCTGTTTGATGATGCCGCGCTTATGATCGGCAAACCACCAAGCCGCACCCAAGATGACGCCACGGAAGCAGCCGCAGACGGTGGCATAGGCATCGCAAGCGCCCTCGTTAAGCGAATACACGATGGTGCGGGGCAGGGCATCTTCCTTCTGCAAACGGGTGAGCATGGCAGACAGGTTCTTCACCGAGGGGGCATCGCCCACGCTGTCGCCGCCGCAGTCCAGACCGAGGGTGGCGAACAGGGTCGGGTTCAGGTCACGTTGAACGGCCAAGTGCCACTGCATGACCATGTCCTTCTCCTTATACAGTTTGCCCCAATACAGGTAGATATTCCCCACGAATCCCAAATAATCCTCATGGGAAACGGTCTTGCCTGCCAGCAGGGCTTTGAGGGTGGCGTCGGCCTTATCGTCGTCATCCACATGGTCGGGGAAATCGACGATGCCGATATCGGTAATGCGGCAACCGTGCTTATCGAAGTGGTCGAGCTGGGTGGACAAAGCAGCCTTGAAAGAAGCCAGCCCGTCCATCTTCACGCCGGCTACCTCTCCCAGATGATCCATATATTCACGCCAGCCGGGCAGGTCGATACGCAGGGACTTATCGCCACGGTAGGAGGGCAGAACCTTCACGTCGAAGGAAGCATCCTCGGCCAGCAGTTTGTGATAGGCCAGATCGTCGGCAATATCGTCGGTGGTGCAGATGATCTCCACGCCCGCCTGCTTGATGAGTTTGCGGGGGGAGAGGTTATTATCTTTGATATAGCGGTTGGCCTGCTCCCAGATAGCTTCGGCGTTGGCGAGGGTCAGAGGCAGATCGATGCCGAAATAGAGGGACAGCTCCATGGAAGCCCAGGCATAGAGCGGGCTGCCGGCGGCCAGTTCCACTGCAGTCATGAAATTCATGAATTTCTCTTTCCAAGTGGTGGACTTGCCGGTGATGCCCTCCTCGGGGATGCCGAACAAGCGCATCAGGCGCCACTTGTAATGGTCGCCGCCCAGCCACATCTGGCCGAGATTGTCAAAGGGTACATCTTCATAGATCTCCTTTGCCGACAGATGACAGTGATAGTCCACGATGGGCAGATCTTTTACAGCCGCATACAGTTTTTCGGCTGTGGGATTGCAGAGCAAATAATTTTTGGTCATAGAATCACCTCTTACCTTTATTATAAAGTACAACCTTTGCAAAGTAAATGCAATTCTTTTCATAAGATATTGCAAATCGTATCAATTTATGGTATTTTATAGGGGGTGATAACTGTGGAACGCTATTTTCATCATGATGATACCGATTTTTTCTGCTCCTATACCTATACCGAAATGCCCGAACGGCTTCATTACGCCATGCATACGCATGAAACGCATGAGCTGTATTATTTCCTGTCGGGGCGTGGGGTGTACCGTATTGAGAGTAGTGAATACCCCATGCGTGCAGGCGATATTCTTATTATGCGCCGAGCCGAGTCCCATTATTTTGATGTTGATACATCCGTGCCCTATAAGCGGTTTACGGTGAATTTTAACGAGTCGGTGCTCGACGGGATTGACTCGAACGGGCAGTTGATGCGCCCCTTTTACGAGAGGGAGTTGGGCAAAGGGAATTTATATCGAGCAAGCGATTTTCCCGACGACACCGCTTCCCGCCTGATTGCCCGTATGCTCACCCCCGAGCAGGACGTTCGCACCGAGGTGCTTTCCTGTTTGCCCGCCTTGCTTGGCGAGATCGGGCGGGTATGGCGCAAGCGCTCACAGAGTGAACAGGCCGAATCCCCCTTATCCTACCGCATCGTTTCTTTTGTCAACGATCATTTGACCGACGATCTTTCCTTAGACCGAATCGCCCGTCGGTTTTATATCAGCAAGCCGCAACTGTGCCGCATCTTCAAGGCGGCTACGGGGTCTACCGTTTGGGAGTACGTGACCATTAAGCGGCTCATCCGTGCCCGTGAAATGATCGGGGCGGGCACTTCGCCCACCGAGGCGGCCGGCGCTTGTGGGTTTAACGACTATTCGGCCTTTTACCGAGCCTATCGGCGGCAGTTTGGCCATTCGCCGAGAGAAAAATAAAAGCACTTGGATTATTCCAAGTGCTTTTTGTTTGATAGTAGTTCAGAAATGAGGGTCGAGCCCAAAATCAGGACGGCGCCCAGCCAGCCCCAATGGCTCATCGGTTCCTTCAGGAACAGGGCCGAGAGAAGGATGGCGACTACGGGGTCGATGTAACTGAAAATGGCCACGGTCTGGGCGGGCAGGGCGTGTACCGAGCCGAAATACAGGGCGTAGGCGACACCCGTATGGAGAATCCCCACCGCAATCAGCAACAGGATTCCCACCGTGCCTAAAGACACCGCCGCATAGTTCTCGGTCAGCAGGGTGTAAGGTAAGAGCACCAAAGCCGCCGCTGCCAACTGCACCACCGTACAGTCCATCGCTCCGATGGGCTTCATTTTTTTGTTGAGCAAAATCACCGTGGCATAAAAGGCCGCCGCCCCTAAACCAAAGAGAAGTCCGGGCAGACGGGTCATATCCAAGCCACCCTCAAATACACCCGATACAAAGACCATGCCCAGTACCGCCACAAGGGCGCAGACGATCTTAACGGGGCGCAGGCGCTCTTTGAGCACCAACGGCGAGAGAAAGACGACAAATACGGGCGCTAAGTAATAGCAGAGGGTCGCCGTGGCCACCGTCGTATAACGGTAGGATTCAAACAGGAGCATCCAGTTGATGCCGATGCACCCGCCCGAAATGAGGAGTAACCACAGATTTCGCTTAATGGCCGTCTTGTCCGGTTTCTTGCCCAGCAGGAGGATCAGCGCCAGCAAAAAGGCGGCGCCGATCAGGCCTCGGGCCACGGCCAGCCCTGACGAGGGCAGGTCGATAAATTTACGAAAGATGCCAATGGTGCCGAATATCGTCATGGCACCTATGACCGATAACCGATGTTTCATGCCTTGGGATGCTCGGTATAGCGGGTGGCGTTTTCCTGTACGGCTTTGGCGATAAATTCGTCAAGCGGCATAGCGCCTAAGTTCTTGCCACTACGGGCACGCACCGTAACGGTGCCCTCCTGCTCCTCACGCTCGCCGACAACCAGCATATAAGGAGTTTTCTGCATCTGGGCTTCACGAATCTTAAAGCCGATCTTTTCAAAACGAAGTCGGATCGTAGCCAT
>JAZKZU010000129.1:0-2326 GCA_045612825.1 Eubacteriales bacterium | reverse complement strand
ATGAATACGAACTTGAGGAACTTCAATAATATCTACATCTTCAGTTGTGTAGGTTCCGTCAGCAGATTGTACTTCATAAGTTGTATATCCGGTTACATCATGAATTGTATTCTTTGCAAAATCATCTAAATCAATTTCTTGAGGATATTCTGTTGCATTTTCCATTGGGCTATAAGCAAGTAATGTCAAAGTGTCTCGATTGCAATTATAACCGGATGTCTGATAAGGCGCTTTGGACAATACCGTATATCCACCCAAAGCCACTGCACCGCACAAAATACCGCCGAGCAAAGGCTTGATATACACCGACTTGATATCGGCCTTGGTCTTGGTAATGCGTCGCAAGGAAATAAAGTTCAGCGCAAACAGAACCACATACAAAACAATGTTACTGATGGCCGCACCGTCAATGCTGATGCTGGGAATGGCTACCAGTATATAATTGCAAATAATCTTAACCACACTGGCAATCAGGATATTCACCACCGGAATCATCGCCTTACCAACCGCCTGCAAAAGCGGAGTACATACTGCTGCACAACACATAAAGAAGAAGGCAACACCAAGATACGCCAACGGCTTCCATGCAATGGCAATATCGCTGGGGGAACTGTAGAGCAGATCCAAAATCGGTTTGGCCAACACCGTCATACCAAAGGCGCACGGCATAGCCACTAAGGTACAAAGTTTAATCGCCGTATTGATGGTGGTGTTCAGTCTGTCCCTCTGTTGCAGCGCAAAAGAGGCAGAAATGGCAGGCAGAACCGAAACACCAATGGAAACGATGATCGTAGACGGCATATTAAACACCGTCTGTGACATCGAAGAATAGGCTCCATACAGCGTGTTGGCCACCTCGGTCGTCACGCCGGGAATCTCTGTCAAACGCCGCATAACGATAGCCAGATCGATCGTGCTGGCCAGATTACTGGTTAACGAGCCAACCGTAACCGGTACGGCAATCCAAATGAATTTTTTAAGTACAGTCTGAAATCTCGTCGGCGGCGGAGTCAGCTCCGTAATAGGATAAATCCGATTCACCTTACGCTGATATACACGCTTTGCCAACATTAAGTAGATCATGGAAAGAAGAGCGCCAAGCGTTACGCCTCCAACAGCTCCCGCCATAACCAGCGGCATATCATACCCCATTTCCATCATCACATAAGCGCCACCCAACCCAAAGATCAACTTGGAAAGCACCTCGATAATGTTGGAAATAGCCGAGGGGACCATATTGGAATATCCTTGCGCATATCCCTTATACACAGACAAAACCGTCACAAGCAGGATAGCCGGCGACATGACCCGACAGGCAGGCGCCGCCATAGGATTATTCAGCCATACCGCAATATCCTGAGCAAAGACAAAAAATAAGACCGAACAGACAAGCCCCACCATAACCAAGGTAACGTTAGCCGCCTTAGTGACGCTCTTAACATCCCGATACTGCCCTAATGCTACGTATTCCGAAATGCACTTGGCCACCGCAACCGACAGGCCCACGCTGGAAATGTTAATCAGCAGATTATATACCGTGTATGCCGTATTGAAATACGACATGGCCTGTGCGCCCACTAAATTGGTAATGGGAATCTTAAAGCAAGCGCTGATGATCTTCACCAAAACACCGGCCACTGCCAGAATAGCCGCACCGGTGATAAAATTTTGTCCGCTTCGATTATTTATGGCTTTTTCCTGATTAGACAATCATCACACAACCTTTCTTCTCACTATTATACTCTTTTATGGGAACATTTACAAGATTGTATTTACTTTTTCCTGAATTTGAGGTAAACTTTATATAACATTCTACGCCACAAAGGAGTATAATCATGACAAAAAATCGAATCGGCATCGTCTTTGCCATGCAGGAGGAGGCCGCTCCCCTGCTTGAGAAATTCAACTTAACCGAATACACAGAAAATTATATGGGGGCACGCTTTTACCAAAACGACCGTGTCGTGATCGGTGTCGGTGATGTCGGCTCATTGGCCGCCGCCCTGTGCACCTCCGCTCTGATCCGTGAGTTTGGATGCAATACCATATACAATACCGGCTCCTGCGGCTCCACCGGCCCGAAACTTCCCGTGGGCACCATTGTTTCCATCACCAAAGTCTATAAGGGTGACGTGGATCTGACGGTCGCCGGCTATCAGCCCTACGAACTGCCCCGCACCCCCATCTATCTGGACCTACCGCATGATCCCGACTTCCCCGCCGCCACCGCTCGCAGTACCGACCGCTTTATCGGAGCAAGAGATACCGTCGAACCCAACATGGCCGTTGAGATGGAAGCCTTCGCCGTAGCCTATACCTGCCGCCG
>JAZKZU010000128.1:0-3323 GCA_045612825.1 Eubacteriales bacterium | reverse complement strand
TTGGTGGTATAGACGGCGGCGGCGGTGGCCGGCACCTGACTGTAAATCAAGGCCAGATCTTTTTTGGTTTTGTTGTGGCGGATTCCGCAATGGATCCCGTTGGCGGTAAAGCCTTTAGCGGCGCATACGCCGCCTTGAATGGTTTTCATCTTAAATTTCTAATCCTTTCGATTCCTCGACACCCATACGGATATTCATGTTTTGTATGGCGGCGCCCGATGCCCCTTTGCCTAAATTATCAAAGCGGGCGATGAGCAGTAAACGGTCATTATTGCCCTGTACCGTTACCGCCATACTGTCCCGTCCGGCGTAAGCGTTTGCCGACAAAAATCCGCTCTCGCTCGCCTCGGGGATA
Source organism: Eubacteriales bacterium (assembly GCA_045612825.1). GTDB lineage: Bacteria > Bacillota > Clostridia > Oscillospirales > UMGS1783 > CAKSHC01. The sequence continues at coordinate 2,968 of JAZKZU010000128.1, read as the reverse complement.
AACCGAATCAGTCCGTTAGCATATCTTTGTAAGTATACATCTTCTACCATCTTTTTGTCAACCCCGTGAAGGCCTACCGTTACCTCCATGCCGGCATAAAAATCGCCGACAATCGGGCAAAAAACGGGGGCGGCGTTCAATCCGCATACCTTAACCATTTCGGGCAGGTGTTTATGCACCTGTGTCAAGCCGTATTGACGGGGGGCGTCCAGTAGCGAATCTCGCCCATCGGCTTCATACTCGGCAATCATCTTTTTCCCGCCGCCCGAATAGCCCGTCAGGGAAAAGGCGGTGAGCGCCGTGTCGGGGGCTATCACGCCTGCCGCCACCAAAGGCTCTACCAAAGCAATAAAGCCGCTGGCATGGCAGCCGGGATTGGCGATACGATTGGCCGTTGCAATCTTCTCCCTCTGGCCCGCCAGTTCGGCCATGCCGTAGACCCAGCCATCGGCCGTGCGATGTGCCGTTGAGGTATCAATTACCGTTGTGTTCTCATTCTCAATCAGAGGAACGGCTTCTATTGCCGCCGCATCGGGCAGGCATAAGAAGGCAATATCGGCACGGTTGAGGGCATCCTGTCTGGCCGCCGTGTCCTTGCGGTGGGCCTCACTCAGGGTGATCCGCTCAATATCCTTGCGAGAACTCAGACGCTCTTCGATCCGAAGTCCCGTCGTGCCCGCACTGCCGTCAATGAATACTTTTGTCATGTTTATGCCTTCCCTCTGAATAAATATGCAACAATTATACGCTCATTGCCCCATAATGTCAAGGAATTTTTATGGGTTTATACGAAAAATTATTTATTTATGTATAATTTATAAATTCGTGGCGGGAAGTTGAATTTTTGATGGGAGTTTTTTTGCGGTACTGCCCTTGTTTTTGGTATTTTTTTATGATATAGTAAAGTAGCGAGAAATCGGATATTGTATAAAAAAGGAAGGAACGTGAAAATGGCATCCTATGTTTTTGCCTCAGGCGGCATGAAAAATTTTGTCGTGATACCGGCTGCTGTGGTCGATCGGCATTTAAGCGCTTGCGACGGTGATGCGCTGAAAGTATTGCTGTATCTGTTGCGCCATGAGGATGTCAGCGTGACCGATGCCGAACTGTGCACCGCCTGCCATATTTCCGAGCAGGCACTGGATAAGGCCATGGAGTATTGGATCAAGACGGGGGTGCTCCGTAAAAACGGCGCAACTCTTTATCTGGCATCCGCTCAGCCAACCACCTCGGCCATGCCGGTATTTTCGGGCGAGTCGATTGCCATGCGGGCAACCCAAGACCGTATGCTGGCCGAACTGTTTGCCCAGGCCGAGCGCATCCGCAACAAGACCCTTTCGCCTTCCGAAATCAATACCATTTATAATTTGTATGATACCATCGGGCTGCCCGCCTCGGTGATTGCTCTGCTTTTGGAATATTGTCAGGAAGCGGGGAAGACGGGTACGCAGTATATGTATGTGACCGGCGCCGCTTGGTGCGAGGAGGGTATCACCACGGCCGAGGCCGCCAATGAGAAGATCGAATCGCTCCGCCGTGCCCGTGCGTTAGAGGGGCGGGTTAAGGCGGCACTGGGTATTGACCGTGCGCTGTCCACCAAGGAGAGAGGCTTCTTGAGTACGTGGACAGAAAGCTTAGGATACGGAGTGGAGGAGATTGTCTATGCCTTTGAGCAGGCGGTGGACAATACCGGAAAACTCAGTTTCTCCTATATGAATAAGGTATTGCAGAACTGTTATGAGGGCGGTTGCCGCACGGTGGACGATATGCGCAACCAGACTCCGCCCGCATCATCTCCCAAGCCGAAAAAGAGCGGCCGCAAACTCAAGAATAATACCGATATTACCATACAGAAAGAAGATCTGTTTGTGCCCTTCTGGGTTGTAGAAGGGGAGGAGGAATAAGGATGGCATACGACGTAAGCATCATTGAAGCGGTGGATGAACTGTTTCGCCGCCGTCGTGAAGATAGCATGGCGGCCTTGGAACAGCGCCGTGCCGAAGCCTATAAAAGAGATCCTAATATCCGTGCGGTGGATGCCGAACTGTCCCGTAAATATCGGGAGCTGATTGCCTCGGCCTTCGGAGGTAAAGCCCCCAGCAAGAAGGAGACCCGTGCCGTTGCGGTGGATCATCTGGCCACCCGTGCCGAACTTTTGGTGCAGGCGGGATTCCCCGTTGACTATCTGGAACTCAAATACCATTGCGCCAAATGCTCCGACGAGGGCTTCATTCAGGGCAAAATGTGCACTTGCTACCGTAAGGCGCTCAATAAAGAGGCGGCCAGCCGTACCAAGCTGGCACGGCTCATGGAGGAGCAGACCTTCAAGTCCTTCAAGCTGGATCTGTACCCCGAGGGCGCTGTCCGTAAAAACATGGAGCGGGTTTATAATAAGGTAAAGGATTATGCCGAGAATTTCTCGTCGAAATCGGGCAACCTGCTCTTTACCGGCGGTACGGGCGTAGGTAAGACCTTCCTGTCCTCGGCCGTTGCCCGTCACGTGATCGATAAGGGTTTCTCGGTGGTGTATGACAGCATTTCCAATATCATCAGCGAGTTTGAAGCGGTTAAGTTTAATAAGGCGCAGATCGATTTAAGCAAGTACGATACCTGTGACCTGCTGATTATTGATGATCTGGGTACCGAAATGATTACCCAGTTTTCCGAATCGGTGGTTTATACCCTGCTTAACAACCGCATCAATATGCGCAAGCCCATGATCGTCAGCACCAATATCAATGCCGAGCGGGTCGGGGAGATGTACTCCCAAAGCGTAGTGTCCCGCCTGTCGGGCGAGTTCTTGATTTTGCCGTTCAAAGGAAATGATTTACGTCAATTTCGAAAAAAATAAATGACATAGAGAGGAATTACCATGATTACCAAAACAGATTTCTACGGGTACGAAAAATACACCATCGCTTCTGACCGTCTTTCGGTTGAGGTGATGACGCTGGGTGCTACCGTCACC
>JAZKZU010000127.1:0-1405 GCA_045612825.1 Eubacteriales bacterium | reverse complement strand
CTTTGAGTTTCTTAGCGCACAGCAGCCCCACCATACCGCCGCCGACGATCAGCACATCGGTATCGAACTCTCCTTCGGCCGCCGCAAAAGTCGGGCGTTTTCTTTCTTTTTCCCAAACGGACTGCATACCATCACCTCTACCCTAAAGTATCGGAAAAATGCAGGCTTTTATGCAAAAAAACAGCCATTTATGGCTGTTTTTTCTTATTTTTTAAGAGATTTTTGATATAAAATTTCGGTAGCAAAGGCCAATTTGGTGATCACGTTGCGCCTGTTCACGGGGTAGCAATAGAAGGAATCGTCCTCGGTGGAAATATCCACGCAGTCCTCGGGACGGACGTAGCAATAGTCGTACTCCACGTGCAGGGAGTTGGTTTGGTTGGGGTGGCGGTTGAGGTAATAATCCTCGCCACGGTAGTGGCCTTGCACGATCCAGCCCTTTTCGGGGTCATGGGTCAGTTTGCCACGGCCCAAGAGGGTGAACATCGAGCGGGGCAAGGAATAGATATCCACCTCGTCCTCGAAGAAATACTCGCCCTTTTCGATCTGCTCCTCCACCTGCTTTCTCTGCCAGAGGAACCAGTCGGGGATATGGTCAAACTCGGTTTCCCCATCCAGTGCACGAAGATAGCCGTCCTCCTGCCACAGCCAGCGTTTGCCGCAGGCTTTGCAGTAGAGCTCGGCACCCTCGCTGGCCATTTCCGACTCAACCTTGCAATGGGGGCACTGATAGAGCACCTTGTGCAGGCCCTGCGCACGGAACGGCTCGGTGATGCGGATGTGGTTATCCTTTTGCCACTGGTAATCGTCATACTGCATGGCTTCCAGTACGGCGGCGTTGATCTCATCCACCGTCATGGCCTTGACCTGCTCGGCGGTGAGGATCTGGGTCATGGTCGCCCGCAGGGGAGATTTGCGCTTGTGGCGGAAATCCCAGAAGGGCGAATACAGGTGGTTGCCGTGGTGCAACATGACTACCACCGGCACCTTGTTCATTTTAATTAGTTTCCCTAACGATTCGGGCAGATAGTTGGTAATACCGGCGGGGGTATAGCGGGCTTCGGGGTACATACTCAAAATGTCGCCCCGTTTGAGTACACGGTTGATGGACTTGATCAGGTGAAGATCCATAACATATTTACGGGTACCGATCGAGCCGATCAGCTCCATCAGCCAAGGGCGGCGGTAATACCCGTCGAAGGACACGACGTTATTGACCCGATGCCAACCGGTAGCCACGGCACAAATAAGAAAGTCGATAAAATACATATGGTTGCTCAGCAGGAAATAGCCGCCTTTGAGCCCATCCATATTGACCTTCTCAATCTTGTAATCCTGCCCGATCAGACCGATGCGGGAGATCAGGTGGATCAGCCATGCCAGAATGAGCGGCTGGCGGATGGGG
>JAZKZU010000126.1:0-1261 GCA_045612825.1 Eubacteriales bacterium | reverse complement strand
GGTGTTGCGGGATCGGGAAAAGCGACAGGCAAGCCAGATCGGGGATACTATAATTCTTAAATAAATTTCGGGCCGGAGCCCTTTCCGGCCCGTCTATTTATAAGGACGTAAAATGAGACATTATTTTATTATCAATCCCGTGGCCGGCAAGAAAAGAAATGCCGTTGAGGTTATCCAAACCATTCATCGTATTTTCATGGATCGGCAGGATGAGTATGAAATTCATTTAACCGAATATCCCGACCATGCGACCGAACTGGCGGCGCAGGCGGCCTGCGGCGGAGAGGCGACCCGTATCTACTGTATTGGCGGGGACGGCACGCTTCACGAAACGGTTTCGGGCTGTTATCAGGCATCGAATGTGGAGATTGCACCCATTCCCAACGGTACGGGTAATGATTTTGTAAAATCTTTCCCCGATTGTGATTTTACCGATATTGAGGCGATGGTGACCGGAGAAGCGCAGGCGATCGACTTGCTTAAGTGCGGGGATCGTATCTCCATGAACATCATCAACTGCGGGTTTGATGCCATGGTGGCCGGAAACGTAAACAAGTTCAAAAAGTGGTTTACCGGCAATTTAGCCTATTACATAGCCCTGTTCTACACCTTTGTTCAGAAGCTTGGCAACGACATGACCGTTTATGTGGATGATGAGTTGCTGTATGAGGGGAAATCGTTGTTGGCGGTTGCCGCTAACGGACGGGTGTACGGCGGTGGATTTTTAGCCGCACCGCAGGCCGAGATTCAAGATGGATTGATCGACTGTCTGGCTGTTAAAAATATGTCCAGATTGAAGATTACCGGCTTTGTCGGGAAGTATAAGGTAGGCAATCATCAGCCGCTTTCTCACTTGATTACTAAGGCTCGGGGGAAGCGTATGACCATTTGCTCCGATCGTTCTTTTGCCATTTCCTATGACGGGGAAGTGGAGATGACGGCTAAGGCCGAAATCGAATTGTTACCTCATGCGCTCAAGGTGGTTGTGCCCCTTAGCACTCGCAAGGATTGACTGAAAAATTCTTTCTGGAATTTAGCCGGATAATCTTGACAAAAGACGAAATATTTGCTATAACATTGGTAGGTTTTAGCACTAATCATGAATGAGTGCTAACCTACCGATTTTGTTATATTTTTTTCATAATAGGAGGAAAAATTATGAAACTCAAACCGTTACTGGACCGTGTTGTGGTTAAGATGGTAGAAGCTGAGGAGACCACTAAGAGCGGCATCATTCTTACGGCATCGGCCAAGGAGAAGC
>JAZKZU010000125.1:0-7127 GCA_045612825.1 Eubacteriales bacterium | reverse complement strand
AATGCGCAAGCGTATCGGGGATGAACTGAAAAAAGAACGGGACAACGCCACCGATTTGGATATGCGCCGTCGGCTGGGCCGTCAGATTTTGGATCTGCCGCAGGCCCGCATCTGCACCATGGACGCCTTTTACGGTGAGTTTGTACGCAGAAACTTTCAGCAACTGGACGTTTCGCCTGATTTCCGTGTGGTGCTCGGCCCCGAATATGACCTGCTGTGCCGCAGTACCATGCAGGGTGTCTTTGATGCCCTTTATGAAGAAGAAAACGAAACCTTTTTGCGCTGTGTCGACGTCTTTTCGGGCGAGAGGGACGATATCGGTTTCTATGAACAGATGCTGGAACTAATCCGCACGCTGGATAGCGAGCCCTTCCCCGAACAAAAACTGGCGCAGTTGCAGTCCATGTTTGAGGGACAGGAACTCAAAGCCAGTCCGTGGTATCGGTACTTCTGCCAAACCCTCAAAGAGGGCTTGGAAGAACTGCATCCCGTATTTACCGAAATTGCCGAGTATGCGACGGCGCATCGGGTCGAATTGGGTGACAAGATTGCCGATCAGCGGCTGGAAGATCTCGAGCAGATGAATACCGCCTTGGCCGCCCTGCGGCAGGGGGTAATTCCGTCCTGCCCCGCCTTTGAACGGCTCTCGCCCCTCAACGCCAAACACCGCACCTACGAGTGGTATCGCCACATCCATCCCAAAATCAAAGCGGCACGGATACGGGCGGCGGCCTTGTACGAAAAATTGCATATCCCATCTACCGATGCCTTCGCCTCGCAACAGCAGATGTGCGCCGATCTGACGGCGGGTATGCATCTGGTGGCGCAGCGGTATTATACGGCCGATCGTGCCGTCAAACGCCGCAAGAATATCCTGTCCTTTGCCGATGCCTCCCGTCTGACGCTATCCCTGTTGGTGAATGGCTACGACCCCGAAACCGATCGGGTGGAGATGAGCGACTATGCCGTGTCTTACATCAACGGCGAACTTGGCCCTCGCATCGAGGAAGTGCTGATCGACGAGTATCAGGACACCAACCTCCTGCAAAACCTCATCTTCCTTGCCCTGTCGGATAACGGAAAAAATCTGTTCTGTGTCGGTGATCTTAAGCAGTCCATTTACCGCTTCCGCAAGGCACGCCCCGATCTGTTTGCCGGTCAGTTGCACCGATTCTCCCAAGAGGAATTCCCGCAGGTGCAGTTTTTGACCCGCAATTTCCGCTCGTCCAAGGGCGTGTTGGGATTTGTCAACTTCTTCTTTTCCTTGATTATGAGTCGGGTGTCGGGCGGCGCTGATTACGACCATACCCAGTGGGCCTATGTGGCGGGCGAGTTCCCCGACTGCGATACCGATACCGAACTTCTGCTCTGTGACGATAACGATACCGAGTGGCAGGAGAGTGGTGATTATCGCCAAGGCCAAATGTGCGCCCGCCGCATACAGGAACTGATGCCGGAAGGCCGCACGGTATGGGATGCAAAAACCAAAACCTCCCGCCCCCTCGATTATCCGCATATCGTGATTTTAATGCGTGCCGCTAAGGGGCACACCGATGATGTGGTCAAGGCGCTGACCGATGCGGGCATCCCCGCCTATTCGGCCAAGGCCAGAAGCTATTTTGATCGGTATGAGGTCAGGTTTGTCCTCTCCTTCCTGCGGGCGGTCGATAATCCCTATTTGGATATCCCCATGGCCACCGCCCTGCGTAGCCCCATTTTCTCCTTCTCGGCACAGGAGCTGTGGGACCTGCGTGAGCAGGGGAAAGGTTGCCTGTACGATTGTCTGGGGCAGAGCTCCGAGCCGAAAGCGGTGCGGGCCAAGGCGGTTATCGACCGTTACCGTACCCGCTCGGGTGCTGAACCCGTTTATCGGCTCATCTGGGATATGTACGGTGAGTTTTCCCTCTTTGCCGCCGTGGGCGCCATGGCCGATGCCCCCTCCCGTCAGGAGAATTTGCGGCTGATCTATCGCCATGCTCGGGACTATGAAAACAGTTCCCTGCGTGGGCTGTACGGCTTTTTATGTTATATGGAACGGGTCGAGGAACAACTGCGCAATGCCGAGGGTGCCAATCCCGCCCCCGCCGCCGCACACGTTACGGTATCCACCATCCACGCCGTAAAGGGCCTGGAATACCCCTATGTATTCGTGTTGCACATGGAAAGCGCCGCCGTGCCCTCGATGAGCAGTCGTAGCCGCATGGCCTACTCGGATGAGTACGGGCTGGGCCTGCGGATTAAAGACCGAGCTCGGCGCATGGTGTACGATACCTTTGCCCGCTCGGCCGTCCTGTCGTCCAACCGTGAAGAGGAAATGGCCGAAATGTTGCGTCTGCTGTACGTCGCCTTTACCCGTGCCAAGGAAAAATTATTCCTGGTCGGCAGTATCGGGATTCAGGATAAGGAAACGGCCAAGGGCGTGTCCAAAGGGCGCTTGCCCGTCTTCTTGTCACAAATGTTGGCATTGGTCGGACGAGGAATGATCGGCCCTCGTTTGGTGCAGTCCTGCGCTTCCCCCTTGGAATGGATATTGCTCAGCGCCCTGCGCCACCCGTCGGGGCTGGACTTTGCCGAGAAAATCGGCGTGGAAGTACCGGAAGGCATTTTTCCCGATACCGACCGTCTGGAGCGCAGTATCTTAACCGAGCCGTTGGGTGAGCGCCACGGCATCTTCGGATTGCAAATCCGTATCGTTGAGCCGATTGCCGATCACGCCGTGCAAACAGCGCAGGAGCAGACGTGGGCGGATATGGAGCAACTCCACCCGATTCTGTCCTATCAGTATCCGTTGGAAAAACTCAAAGCCGTACCCGCTAAGGTGTCGGTTTCCGACCTGAAGGGGTTGCGTGACATGGATGAGGATGCGGGGCTGATGCTGGAACGGCAGATCAATTATGATAAGCCCGCCTTTCTGTGCCAAGGCTTAACGGCTGCCGAACGAGGAACGGCCACCCATAAATTCATGCAGTTTATCACCTTTGACGATACTCCGCTGTTGGTATTGCGTGAGCGTATGGTGAGGGGCGGCACCCTCAGCCAATCCGAGGGTGAAGCGCTGGATCTGGAACAGATCGAAGCGTTTCGTCAAAGCGATCTGGCACGGCGCATTGCCGCCTCGTCCTACGTCGAGCGGGAATATCGGTTTTTGTCGCAGGTATCTGTCGGGCAATACGACCCATCTTTGGCCGACAGTACCCAAACGGTTATGCTTCAGGGTGTTATCGACCTGTTTTTTGAGGAGAACGACGGCATCACCTTAGTCGATTATAAAACCGACCGCAACAGCGACGAAGCCTATTATCAACAGCGGTATGCTTTGCAGTTGCGCCTGTATGCCCAAGCGCTGGAAAAATTGCTGGATAAGCCGGTAAAACGCTGTGTGATCTACGCTCTTTCCTGCCAAAAGGAAATTGATGTGTAATTTTTGAAAAAAGTTCTTGCATTTTCGTTCCAAATCGTGTAGAATAGTCGGTAGACAGTTCCATTCGGAGAGATGGCTGAGCTGGTCTAAGGCGCACGACTGGAAATCGTGTAAGGACTTAAACTCCTTCAAGGGTTCGAATCCCTTTCTCTCCGCCAAAAATAAAAAGCACCGCATTTGCGGTGCTTTTTATTTTTCTCGGAAGACGGGATGCGAACACGAGCCGAAGGCTCGTCGTTCGGTGTGGCAACCAAAGCGCAAAGCGATTTGGTCTGCCGTGTCGCGAGCCCGAACGATGCGTCGGGTACCGCCAAGGGCGGTCGACGGCTTCGGAGCGCACAGCGCATCCCTTTCTTCATAGATCTACACTTTATTGCCGATTGCAGCCAAGATGAATCCTTGCCGCAGCGAGGGCGAATCCCTTTCTCTTTTATTCACTTGCAAAAACGCCTCAAATATGGTATGCTAAATAAAACACCACTACGAATGGAGAATATCATGGAACGTTATATTGGACAAGACCTGCAGGTGCGGGGCGCTGAATTATACACCTTAGAGGACGGTACGGGCAAGGGCATGCGTATGCTCTACGTGCGAAACGGATTAGGGCTGGAAGCGTGGATCTCCCTCGATCGGGCGGGTGACCTGTCAAGGGTATCCTTTATGGGACAGAATATGGGCTGGTTTTCCCCTTGTGGCTATGTCGCCCCCGAACACTACGGCGCCGTAGGTTTCGCTCGCTCCTTTACCGCAGGCTTCTGCTATACGGTAGGATTGGATAATGCCGGCCGTGCCTGTGAGGATGATGGCGAAGTACTGCCTCAGCACGGCACCTTGGCCATGAAATCCGCCACCTTGCTTAGCCGTGAAGAGGACGAAACGGGGCTGACGGTGAAACTGCAGATCGTCGATCGTGTCATGTTCGGCCGCAAATTGGTACTCAACCGTACCTATCGCTTCTCTTATACCGAGAATACCATCACCCTCGACGATACGGTCAAAAACCAAGGCGATACCGAATCCCCCTGCTTGGTCATGTACCATTGTAATATGGGTTATCCTTTGGTCGATGAATCCAGCGTGTTAACGATACCGCACTCCATTGTGCTGGGCTATACCGACAATGCCACCGAGCACGTGGACACCGCCCTGCAAATGGAAAAGCCGCAGGATGGGTACGTTGAGCGGTGCTATGAATACGATCTGACCGAGCCCCGTGTCGATTTGTATAACCCCAACATTGGCATCGGCATGACCATGACCTTCGATAAAAAGGAAATGCCCCGCTTCACCGAGTGGAAAATGATGGGCAAGCACGATTATGTACTCGGCCTCGAGCCGGGCAACTGCATCCCGCAGGGTCGTGACGCCATGCGTGAGGCCGGCGTTATGCCCACCGTCGCCCCCGACGAGGAAAGCCACACCGCACTAACCTTCACCTTCTATCAGAAATAAATAAAAAACCGATCCGTCAGGATCGGTTTTTTATTACCTCATCATATTCCGGCACGGAAGAAATGCCGCCCTCCTTGGTGGTGGACAGCCCCGCCGCCGTGCAGGCAAAGGACACGATGTCCTGCAGCTGGGCCTCGGTCAGCGCATCGGGCGTTTGTCCCGTCTGAAGCAATTTCCAAACGGCGCTGCCGCCGAAAATGTCGCCCGCACCCGTCGTGTCCTTGACGGCAATGCCGCTTAGCGACGGCACGTGTCCGCAGACCGATTGGGTTGCGTAGAAGCACCCGTCAGCTCCGCAGGTGGCAAACACCAGCTTCACGCCGTAGTTGTCCAAAATATGTTTGGCACCCGCTTGCGGAGAAAGTCCAAATAAAAATTCGATTTCTTCATCGCTGATCTTTACCACATCGGCTTGCGCCAATCCCCATAACATAGCCTCTTTGGCTTGGTCAAGAGAGCGCCATAACGGCTTGCGCAGGTTAGGATCAAAGGTGATCATCTTGCCCTTTTCCTTGGCATAAGCCACGGCACGGCGAAGTGTGTCAGCCGCCGGCATATCGGTCAGAGACAGCGTACCGAAATGAAAAACCTTAGCCTCATCAATCAACGAAAGATCCAGTTCCTCAAAGGTGATCTGAGTATCTGCTCCCGGTTTGCGGGCAAAGGAAAATTCACGGTCGCCGCTCGCATCCAGGGTTACAAAGGCAAGCGTGGTGAAAAAGTCATCCGATACCACCATGCCCCGCGTCTCAATACCCGTACCCCTAAGCGTGTTCAGAAGCGCCTTGCCAAAGGCATCGTTGCCTACTTTACCCAGCAGGGCGGTCTTAGCGCCAAACTTGGTCAGCGCCGCTAAAAAGTTGGCCGGTGCCCCGCCCGGATGGGCGGCCATGGTCGGATATCCGTCAGCATCTACCGATTGGGAAGTAAAATCAATGAGCAGTTCGCCTAACGCTACAACATCCATCATTTTACCTCCGGATACTCGTTACAGAGCAGACGATAGGGGGCTTCGTCCTCTTCAATTTCGGGGAAACGGCCGACGGGCGGGTTGAAGCGGTTGTCGGTGTTGTCGTCATTGCACTGGCTGACCTCGCCCAGCAATACCGCACCCGTGCCTTCTTCGACCGAAAAATCGTGGTAGAGATATTGCTGTACGTGAATACTCTCACCGGGCGTCAGGCGCACCTGCGTGCCGGCCGGTACAGTAAAGGTGCGACCATCCATGTAAACGGTAACATCCGATTCATAGTCAATCTCCTCATTGGGCAGGGAGTTGTAAACATGGATTAAGCAGTTACCGCCGCCACGGTTGATAATATCCTCGGTCTTGTACCAGTGGAAATGATTGGGAGCGTATTGTCCCTCCTTGAGGTAGAGCAGTTTCTCAGCATAAACCTTGGGATATTTGTCGGCCATCGCACGGTTGCCGTTGCGAATGGTAATGAGCGAAAAACCGAACTTGTCAAAATCACCCTTGCCGTAATCGGTGATGTCCCATCCCAGCATACAGTCACGAACCTCGTCGTATTCGTGCCCCTTTGTTTGCCATTCATCGGGCGTAAAATGACAGAACGGGGGAAGATAACAGCAATGCTTTTGGCACATCGCTTCCAATTCTTTTAATGCAGCATTGATTTGCGAACGTTTCATATTGTGATATCTCCTTTCAGATTTGTCTGTATTATAACATATTTCACATAAAAATTCTATCAGTATTGTGACATGTAAGAATAATTGACCGAATAACGTCAAAAACCGACCGAACAGAGTCATCCCATATCCTTTTTTTGATTTGATGATATAATGATACTTGCAAACACTATTACGGAGGGTATCATGGACGCTATAAAAACAGTGAACTTAACAAAGCAGTATCCAAAGATTACGGCCGTCGATCACCTGAATCTGAAAATAAGGCAAGGGGAATTATTTGCCCTGCTCGGCATGAATGGGGCAGGGAAGACCACAACCGTAAAAATGCTCTCCTGCCTCACGCCCCCAACAAGCGGAGATGCTATGATTGAGGGAAAAAGTGTGGTGCAAGATGCCATATCGGTGAAAGAAAAAATCGGCGTGTCCCCACAGGAAACGGCCGTTGCCCCTCAATTAACGGTTCGGGAAAATCTGGAACTGATATGCGGAATCTACGGCTTCTCAAGAGAAAAAACCAAGACCAGAATTCATGACCTTGCCGAACAATTTCACCTGCAGGATATGCTCTCTCGAAAGGCAGGCAAACTCTCGGGCG
>JAZKZU010000124.1:0-1353 GCA_045612825.1 Eubacteriales bacterium | reverse complement strand
GGAGTGTCGAAGTAATATAGGGCGGCATGGGCTTTACGGCTTTTTTCTTTTTGGTAATATCCGATACCGTATACTGTGCGCCATCCAAAGCGGCGACAATGGCCTCGGTCTGTTCCTGTGTTTTCAGTTCGATTTTGCCGTCATGATTGCCGTAGAAATTGGCGACGTATTTGGCCTTGCCGACACCTTTGAACTGGGCGGCCAGTGACCAATATTCTTCAGGGACAAAGGCTTCGATCTCTCGCTCCCGATCGCAGAGCATGCGAACAACGACCGACTGGACACGGCCGGCCGAGAGACCTTTCTTTATTTTCTTCCACAAAAAGGGGCTGATCTTATAGCCGACCAGACGATCGAGGACACGGCGGGCCTGCTGGGCATCGACCATATCCTGATTGATACAGGCGGGGTGCTTAATCCCCTCCAATACGGCCTTTTTGCTGATTTCATTGAAGGTGACACGATTTTTCTTATCGGTATCTAGCCCTAACATATAGGCCAGATGCCAAGAGATAGCCTCTCCTTCTCTGTCCGGGTCGGTTGCGAGGAAGACGGCATCGGCCTTGGCGGCCTTCTTCTTGATATCGTTAATGACATCTTTCTTTCCGCGCATCATGATATATTTGGGCTTGAAATCGTTATCCACATCCACGCCTAAGGAACTGACGGGAAGGTCACGAACATGGCCGACCGAGGCAACGACCTCATAATCTTTCCCAAGATATTTTTTTATCGTACCCGCCTTTGCAGGCGACTCCACAATCACAAGTTTTGCCATGGTTCCTCCTAAATGGTGAATGTTTTTGAAAGGGCATACATGCCACCGGGCTTCTCGGTTATTATGCCCCTAATCTGCAAATCTGTCAACAGTAAAATGATATTTGTCAGGTCAATTCCTGTTTTTAATGACAATTCCGTAACGTCGGCATCGCCCGAAATGAGGACGTTAATGACGGACTGCGATTGATCGCTTTCTTTTACGGGAGAAGGGGTTTCGGATTCCGGCTTCACATAGTTGGCAAAGAGATATCCGTACTCTTCCACCACGTCCATGGCCGATTCCACTAATTTTGCGCCGCTGCGGATTAAGTTGTTGGGGCCTTGGCTTTGACGGACATCGACATCACCGGGAATGGCGAAGATGTCACGGTTATACTGCACGGCCCATTTCGTTGTAATCAACGATCCGCTTTTCTCGGGAGATTGGACATGGATCACACCGTGGGACATACCGGCGATCAAGCGGTTTCTGGCTTGAAAATTGGCGCCGATCGGGCGGGTGCCGGGGAAAAATTCACTGATGACGCATCCGCATTCGGCTATTTCCCAATACAGATCGTACTGGGAGTTGGG
>JAZKZU010000123.1:0-2748 GCA_045612825.1 Eubacteriales bacterium | reverse complement strand
ATCTGCTCCATCCCCGCCACGTCACGGTTGGCACTCACGCCTGCGACTTCATATCCGTTTTTTAAGCAAACATCAATGGCCGAACGACCAATCGAACCGGTCGCCCCCAAAAGAATAACCTGTTTCATATTCCCCTCTTTTAACTATATAGCGGATGCATCCACATTATGAAAAGACAAACACACGGTCCTACATACAATAAACTGTCAAACCGATCCAGAACCCCGCCATGACCGGGCATCCAAGACCCAAAATCTTTAACCTCAAAATTACGCTTGATGGCCGACATGGACAAATCCCCAAACTGATCCAAAACGCCGCAAATGATCCCCAATACAATTAGCATCGGGAAATTCACCGTCATCTGACAGGCAAAGAACAACACCAGCCCAACAATCGCATAGATCACCGCCGAAACGGCAACACCGCCAATAAATCCCTCAATGGTCTTCTTCGGGCTGATAACCGGCGCCAGTTTGTGTTTTCCGCAAGCACGCCCTACAAAATAAGCCCCCGTATCCGCTCCAAAACAACTCAACAAAATTAGAATTAGATAGGCTAACCCTTGCGTCCGCGCAACGGCAATGCTGTTATACAAAATTGGGAATACCAGCGAAATCGCAAATACCATCCAAGGCTTTTTCAGAGAGTATGCCCCAAATTTCAACATATTCCAACCGCTTAATGCCATGGATAGAACAAAAACAACCGCCAACACCGGCAAATAATACGTATAAGGCAAGAAGGCAAACCCAAGCCCCCATACCATGGAAATTCCAAATAACCACGGAGCAATCTTACTCTGCTTTAATAGCCCGCTCACTTGAAATAACTCGTAAACCGCAAAGCCGGACAGAAAAGCCACAACGCCCTTCATAACCCACACAATATCGGAAAACACCAATACCAATGCCGTGCATAATCCGATAAAAAAGCCGGTAATTACTCTCTGTTTGAGCATAATTATACTCCTCCGAACCGCCGAGTCCGACGGTTAAAGTCCAGAATGGCCGCATCCAAATCCCGCTCGGAAAAATCAGGCCACAACACGTCCGAATACCAAAACTCGGCATAGGCGCATTGCCATAACAGAAAATTCGAGAGACGTTGCTCGCCGCTGGGTCGAATAATCAAATCGGGATCGGGCTGATCTGCCGTATACATGGCTTGTCCCATCATCTCCTCATTGATCGCCAACGGGGGCAATTCCCCATCCACACATTGTTGCGCCAAACGCTTGACCGCCTGCACAATCTCCTGCCGCCCGCCGTAATTGATAGCAATGTTAACGGTAATGCCGGTCATCGATTCGGTCAATGCCATTGCCTTCTCTATTTTTTTCTGCAATTCATCAGACAGGCGTGACAAGTCCCCGATAAAACGCAATTTCATGTTATACACATTGAAATCCACCAAGATCTCATCCAGATACTCATTAAATTGCTTCATCAGGGCATCGATTTCTTCCTGTGGCCGACTCCAGTTCTCGGTGGAAAAAGCATAATAGGTCACGTACTTTACCCCAATTTTGGAGCAGTAGCGGGTAATGGTACGAAATGTCTTACCGCCCTGTGCGTGCCCTAAAAAACGTGGCAACCCACGCTTTTTTGCCCATCGCCCGTTTCCGTCCATGATAATTCCGATATGGGCCGGAATGACACATTGTGAAATATCAGTCTTTTTCGAAAAGATTCCCACGAAAATTCTCCTATGATATGATGACCCCGCAGGCGTTTCACGACTGCGGGGATGGTTCGGTTATACCGATTTCAATTCCTTTTCTTTTGCCGAATAGATCTCATCAATCGCTTTTACGCTCTTGTCGGTCAATTCCTGAATATCCTTTTCGATGACCTTGTAATCATCCTCGGTAATCTCACTGGCCTTCTGCTGCTTCTTGTACTTGTCGATCGCATCACGGCGAATGGAGCGGATCGAAACCTTAGCCGATTCAGCCATAGCCGAAACTTCCTTAATCAGATCCTTACGGCGCTCCTCCGTCAAAGGCGGGAACACCAGACGAATCACCTTGCCGTCGTTGGACGGGTTGATACCGATATCCGAAGCATTGATGGCCTTCTCAATGGGCTTGAGCTGAGAAGCATCATAGGGCTGAACCACCAGCACACGAGCTTCACTAACCGAAATCGACGCCATCTGATTGAGCGGAGTCTCGGTCCCCCAGTAATCAATACGGATCTTATCCAATACCGCAGGATTGGCACGGCCGGCACGAACTGCCGAATAGTCCTTCTCCAATACGGAAATGGTCTTATTCATTTTTTCTTGAATTTCGGGATAACTGCCCTTCATAATTTAATCCTCCTCAACTAATGTTCCAACATTCTCGCCGGAAATGGCTCTTACAATATTATCAGGATCATTCAATCCAAATACCAAAATCGGAATATGGTTATCTTTACACATGGCCGCCGCCGTGCTATCCATAACGCCAAGATCCTTACTCAAAATATCAGCAGGGCTCAAATGATCAATCTTAACCGCATTAGGATCTTTCTTCGGATCGGCCGTATACACGCCATCCACATTGGTAGCCTTCATGAAGATGTCAGCATCGATCTCAGCCGCACGCAAGGCCGCCGCCGTATCGGTAGAGAAAAACGGGTTACCCGTACCGCATCCGAACACAACCACACGTCCCTTTTCCAAGTGACGTACAGCCTTGTTGCGAATATACGGCTCGGCAATCTGCCGCATCTCAATGGCCGTCTGCACACGGGTCGGTAC
>JAZKZU010000122.1:0-2290 GCA_045612825.1 Eubacteriales bacterium | reverse complement strand
CTCCTCTTGGCTTCCCGTGACGTGGTTGGCGGTATCAAGTGGGCGGCAACCCTGGAGGGAACCGAGGGCGTCGCTAAGGCAGTTGAGGCGGGCAAGTCCAAGTTTGCGGGCGTTGAGGTTCAGGGTAAGACCCTGGGCGTGATCGGTCTGGGCGCCATCGGCGCTATGGTAGCTAATGCCGCCGTGCATCTGGGTATGAACGTTATGGGGTATGACCCGTATATCTCGGTCAAGTCGGCCTGGAGTCTGGATCGTCGCATCGTCCACGCCGTGAATGTGGAAGATATTTATAAGAACTGCGATTATATCTCGGTTCACGTTCCGCTGATGGATGCCACCCGTGGCATGATCGGCACCGATGCGCTGGCCCTGTGCAAGGACGGCGTTCGCCTGCTCAACTTCTCCCGTGCCGCTTTGGTTGATAGCAAAGCCCTCAAGGCAGGCTTGGAGAGCGGCAAGATTGCCCGTTATGTGACCGACTTCCCCGACGAGAACGTGCTGACGCTCAAGAACGTCGTTCCCATTCCCCACTTGGGTGCTTCGACTCCCGAGAGTGAAGAGAACTGCGCTACCATGGCCGCTCAGGAACTCAATGGCTACCTGCTCTACGGCAACATCGTCAATTCGGTCAACTTCCCCAACGTGGAAATGGCTCCCGCCGGTGTGCCCCGTATCTGCATCATTCATGAGAATAAGCCGACCATGATCAGCCAGTACACCGCCCTGTTCGGCGATAAGGGCATCAACATCGAAAACCTGCTCAATAAGTCCAAGGGTGACTATGCTTACACCATGCTCGACGTAGAGAAGGCCGACGAGGATACCGTAGCCGCCCTCAAGGCGATCGACGGCGTTATCCGTGTCCGTGTGATCGGTTAACCTATAAAAATATCCCGTGAAGTGAAAACTTCACGGGAATTTTTTTATACAAAAAAGAGTTTGGCCGCCACCGTCATAATGACCAAGAACAGCAGATTGATCAGGGTGAACAGTTTGAGATACCGCCGAGAATCCCGAGTATGCAGGATTTTATATTCGCTGTAGGTAATCAGGCTGGCTAGCGAGGCAATAATCGTGCCCGTGCCGCCGATGTTCACACCCAGCAGAAGCGCCCGATAATTGTCGGTAAAGCGGGAGAGCAGGATAGCCGATGGCACGTTGCTGATGCCTTGGCAGGACAGGGTCGATACCAACAGGGCATCCTTCTCCATCAGCCCCGACAACAGGGTGTGCACCGCCGGCACACGGGACAGATTGCCCGCAAAGATGAAGAAAAATACAAAGGTCAGCAACAGCGGATAGTCCACATCCCTTAGCGCCCGCCGATCGGCAAAAATGAGTACCGCAGGAATGACAACCAGCCCCGCCAGATACGGAATCACCCGAAATACGATTAGGAGCGAGGCGGCAAACAACACCAAATACAAGATCGTTTTGCCCTTGGGTAGCCGTTCGGGGAAATCCTCGGTCAGTTTCAGTTTCTCCGGCCGCACGAACAGGCAACAGATGGTCAATAACCCCACCGCCAGCAAAAAGGGCGGCAACATGATCATGGTAAATTCGCCCGTGGGAATGTTGAAATAGGAATACAAATAGAGGTTTTGCGGATTGCCAAAGGGGGTGAGCATCCCGCCTAAGTTTGCCGAGATGTTTTGCAGAATGAAGATATACGCCATGTACTGCTCGGTGCAGGTGGCGTGCAGGGAATAATACCCCAGCGGCAAAAAGGTGATCAGCGCCATATCGTTGGCAATGAGCATCGAGCCGATAAAGGTGATATACACCAGCATCAGGGTCAACAGCCGCAGATTTCCCGTCAGCTTAACCAGTTTTCGGGCCAATATGGTGAAAAACTTAATGTTGCGCAGGGCGCACACCACCGCCAACGTCAAGAACAAACAGGATAAGGTTTTCAGATCCAAATATCCCAGATATTCGGCATCGGGTGGCACGACCAGACAGGTAACGAGCGCCGCCAAGGCCGCTATGCACATGACCGTATGCTTTTTTATGAATGACACCACAACTGCTCACCTCACAAACCCGTATATCATACACCCTTTCCCCGCAAAATGCAAGCCCCTTTGTTGCAAAAACAACAGTATCTCCGCCCTTTTTCGGCTATACTGGAAACAGGAAAGGAGTGTTTTTATGCTTCGTAAAATTATTAAGATCGATTCTGACAAATGCAACGGTTGCGGTGCCTGCGCCCCCGCCTGCCACGAGGGCGCCATTGAAATGATCCACGGCAAGGCCGTGCTCACCCGTGAAGACTATTGCGACGGTCTGG
>JAZKZU010000121.1:0-2241 GCA_045612825.1 Eubacteriales bacterium | reverse complement strand
CACCGCCTTAGCCATATCCTGCATCGACATCGGATCGTGAAAAATCAACTTCGTATCGGAAAGAAAATCATGGGCTTGCTCAATCGACTCAATGCCCCGCTCAATCAGAATATCCGCCAAGATGCTGTCAATCCCGCAAGCCGCCGCCAACATCTGATTGTCCATGATCTTCCCTCCTTCCAAAAGTAATATATAATATACCCAATTATAATATTATAAAATTATATCACACTTCTTTCCCCCTTTCAACACAAAAATACAAAGAAAAAAGGTAGCCCTTAAGGCTACCTCTGTTCTTTCTGTTGTGCCATTCGCCGACCAATCAGATCCTTTACCCGTGGTCCGCATTTATAGACCTGCACCCGATATTTCCCCTGTGCCGTACGCACCGTGAGAATATCATCTACCGTGTATATTACGGTAATGTCGCTATATGCTACCCGAAATGCCTCAATCTTTTTTAGTAATCCCCTCATGGAAACGCCTTGTATGTGTCCCTCGTACAATTCCACGTACGATTTTTTCATGGACTTTACGTCCATGATCTCACGAATAACAAAAACAGCTAACAAAATATCCAAGATCAGAGCAAACCCGTCATGAAAAAAATACCAAATTGCCCCCTCTAAGAGAAAAAAGGGTATAAAAATGGACGCCATTGCCTTGTTCATCGGGGTATCATATCGACCCTTGGTTGTATACAAAATTTTATCTTTTGCCATAACTTTCTCCCCAATAAAAAAAGTGTGCCCCAATGAAGGAGCACACCGAAAAATGCTTCTCCTCATTGTTGTCACACAATTGCATTTCACCCACAGAGAAAAATGGCAAGAAGAGAAAACACTTTTACCAAAGTATTTTCCCTGTGAGCATAACAATATATGCAATTTGTGTGACAGTGCGAGTATATCACATCCTACCCTTTTTGTCAATAAAACAGAAGACTGCCGGCGAAAAATCGCTGGCAGTCTTCATCTCTACTCTCGCCCGCAGGCACTTCACATACCGCAGGTATACTTCACGCACCCTGTGCACTTCACAAATCCGATACGGATTTACTTCACGGTGTTGTGATCTCCGATCACAACACCACATTATATTCCAAGTTCTTTCAGTACGTCGAGCAGTTCCTCCCGATTGGTCTGCAACTCCCATATTTTATCGCCGGTATCCACCAGCAATTTATGCTGGGATGTAACGGTGATGGTGCAGGACAGTTTCGGATTGGCGCTGATACTGCCGAGGTTACCCGCATTAACAGGCCCCTTGTATTCCTGCGCCGGCTGAGCGGCAATATAATCGGCCAATTTAAGGATAAAGGCTTTTTCGGTCATCGAGGCCCGATTCATGCCAAAGTTAACAAACACGGCGTGCGCCTGCTTGATCTCCTGCGCAAGGCTCAGGGAAAACTCGTCAGGGTCGCTCACCTCAATGGCGGGACTGCTCACCCCCGCTCCGCTCGACTCCTGCGACAAATGCGTGCCATATCCCAAGGAGAATAACCAACTGAACAGGCTGAACAGCAACACACCGCCCACCAGCAGCCAGATGCGCAAGCTCTGCTTCTTGGCCAGCTTGTCCTCCAGTTTTTCTACAGGCTTCTCCTCTTCGTGGTTCTCCTCAAACGTTTCCTGCAGCCGATCCAGCACAACCGCCTCCACCGATTCGGGAAGCACCTCATACGTCGGCTCAGCAACCACGCCCTGTAACGCCTCATACCATTTCAAGCACGCCGCACAACTCTCAACGTGCACCTCAAAATCCATCCGCTCGGCACGGGACAGTTCATTATCCATATAATAGGGCATCATCTGCCGATACTTTTCGCAAGGAATTTCGCTGGGCAAATCGTCCGTCAGGTGCTCACGGGCGGCCATCAAAAATTCGGCCACCTTTTCACGGGAATTTGCCATTTTTTCGGCAATTTCCTCATAGGAAAGGTTAAAAATCTGGCGCAAAACGAGAGAAATTCGCTCATTTTCCTCCAATTTCAAGGCTTTTTGATACCAGCCTTGCCCCTTGTTTTGCAATTTTGAAACAAAAACACGGAAAAATGCCTTGATCATATCGGTCTCTTTTACGACATTTCCCAGATGCATATACCCCTCGACAAACACCTCTTGCGTCTTCTTGACGGCCTCGTCACTCGTCAGCCCCGCTTGCAAAAATGCGCAATAGATGGCCTGCTCATATCGGGTTATCAAATCCGCATAGGCCTTATCGTGACCCGCACGGATGCGT
>JAZKZU010000120.1:0-9604 GCA_045612825.1 Eubacteriales bacterium | reverse complement strand
GGAGGAAAGCGGGCGCATCCGCTCACGGGAGGTAACGGTGCCGCTGTCGGCCGTGTTGCCGAGCAGTGCAACAGGTCGGGCTACGGTGCGTGGATGTGTCTGGTCGGCCCTGCCCACGGCAGAGGGGGTGCGCCTGACGGTTCGGTACGAACTGGCCCTGTGGCAGGATACGGTGTGCGAACACCTGTCGGCCGCCACGCCCGACACCAATAAACCCCTGCCGCCCATGGCCGCCTATCCCATCACCGTCTACTTTGCCGACAAGGGCGAAACCATATGGGATATTGCCAAAAAATATCGCATATCTCCCAAACGAATCTGTGAGTGTAACGCGATCGAAGGCGATGTCATCGCCGAAAATTGCCGTCTGTTAATTATGTAAAAAATCCCGCACCCATTTGGGTGCGGGATTTCTATCTGTTGTAGCAGAACAAGTCCGTCCGACCTCAAAAGTACAATTTTTTCGATCGCTCGGGCGGGGCGTAAATAAGGATTATCATAGGGTATAGCAAGCAAGTTGAAGGGGAGGGGAGCTATGTTTATTGGCGAAGGTAAGGCTTCTTTTTGTATTGCAAGGGGGATACTCCCATTTCATCCTTAAAGACACGGCTGAAATAGGCAGGGCTGGAAAATCCGCACTCCTCACTGATACGGGTGATATTGTATTGGTGTTGATCCATCATATTGCAGGCCATGATGAT
Source organism: Eubacteriales bacterium (assembly GCA_045612825.1). Taxonomy (GTDB): domain Bacteria; phylum Bacillota; class Clostridia; order Oscillospirales; family UMGS1783; genus CAKSHC01. The sequence continues at coordinate 8,903 of JAZKZU010000120.1, read as the reverse complement.
GCGGGTTCTCAGAATGTAATTCATAACCGTTAAGCCGGTCATTTCCTTGAATTTGCGGCAAAAATGATATTTAGAGGTGTGAATAGCGGCACAAATCTCATCGATGGAAATCGGCTCAAGGATATGTTCTTGGATATATACGATAGCACGCTCAACGGATGATCGTGCGACAAATGTGCCGGTATTAGTATGTTTGGTCAGCATGGAAAGCAATTGCAGGTAGCCGCCGGCGGGACCATACTGTTCCATCCATGCAAATATTTGTTCTACATCCTCATCAATTTCACCGAAGATGAGCTTATGAGGAGAAAAGGCCATGCCGAGGACGGAAGATAGCTGCATCAATAATGTATCGCTGATGAAGACTTTGCTTCGATCGTATGTATAAGACAGGTCGGGCAAGGTATGGTGGTCTACCTGAGAGCCGACAAAACACAAAACTCCCTTGCGTAACGGGTAAATGTGATCGGTGGATATAATACTCCCGATGCCTTCATGGACATACAGCAGCATATTGCTTGCTGATTTGTGCCATACCTTATACATGCTATCACGACCGATTTCGTGACGAATAATCTCTGCCATGGAATCACCTCAATCGCATTATACCACAAAAAGCAATATAAGTAAAGAAAAAGGCAAGATATCGCTATAAATTTATTTTTTTTTATTATATTATAGAAAAGCAAAGGTATAGTAAGGTTTTGATTAAGGAGGAGGCTGTATGAAAGCAAGGAAGTGATTGGCGTCACTCGTGCTGTGTGTCTGCATACGGATTGGCATGCCGATTTCTTTACCTTTCAAAAACCGTGTGATTCTTTGCATGGGCGCTGTGCCCTTGCATCGGGTCATCAATACTCATATCCGTCGCTACGGACGGGATTATCATTTTGAGGTAAGGAAAAAAATAGGGCATTTGAAGAATTTGTCGGCAGTTTTGGCATAAATGATGCAAAGATTATACGGAATCGATTAATAGAGTGATATCCGCAATACGATAGATAATCATGACAATGTACCTATGGCTTTTGGTGTGATATCATATATGTGATGGGTGTAGGGTATCCTATTATTACCAGCTCATAATGGCAAATAAATATGATATAGTAATTAAGCATGAAAAAGGAAAGGTGGAAGATGTATGAAAGCAATGAAACGATTGGCGTCACTCGTGCTGTGTGTCTGCATACTGATTGGTATGCCGATTTCGGTGCAGGCAAATACGGGTGCATCCAATGCGCCGATGGCCGTGGCTCAAGGGGGGCTGCGTCTGACGAAGGTGGAGCTGTATGACAGCGCCCATGTCGACATGACCTTCTCGGAAATCGTGGCCCTGCCTGTTGGCTGCGAGATAGCGATCGGCCTGTATAAGGACGGCGCTCTTGACACGACTAAGGGTGGTCCTTGGTCGGTTGTTGATGTCGATTATGCGGCCCTCGACATGGACTTTAATCGAGCGCCAAATAACGCTCATAAGGTCTTGCTTGGCCGTATTGACGGTACGACAGGTAAGGCAATCAAAGAGCTGGCCGGTACCGAATATTCGATCGGGCTGACGATCACTCAGCCGTTGGCGGATGCGGATACGCTTGTCAATGGGATGACAAATTTCGACAAATCCAAGGCTTTGGATGCCACGACAAGTCAGGGACAGGATGTGGCATTTTCGGCCGTTTCGCTCAAGGCGGAAACCCTCTTTACGTTAGATAATGTTACAGTGATCAATGATACACAGGCGCTGCTGACGTTCAGCGAGCCGGTAACCATGACCGCCAAGAACAGCGATCAGACCGCGAACTGCTATGCAGGCTGGTATCTGCTCCATGACGGTAGTTATGGCGTATATAACTGGAAGGACTCTTCCTATGTCGTACTCGCCGGAAAAAACGCAACAGCAACCAGTTTTCCTACCAACACCCAGTTTGCGCAATTCACGGGATCGGTTCAGTCGGATGCACAGTGTGCGGAGAATCAGCTGCTCTTTACTATGAGTGGCAATATGAGAGGCTCCAGAGCGAGTTTGACTTTTACCGAGATTGATAAGGTAGTCAAGGTTGCCCAAGCGACCGGTAAGGCAACTCGACTGGTCTTCCGTCTGGGTGATCCGTATCCTCATGCCGATGTTACGGTGGCCAGCAATAACCGCGCCGAGTCCTTTGCCTCGGCCAATGGTACTCCGCTGTATGCGCAGAGCAAATTTACTCAGGATATGGCAGAGGTCACGGCTCCTTATGCTGTTTCGCTGACCGATGCGTATCTGTATGGAAGCAAGCATATGGTACTGACCTTTGATCAGCCGGTCAACACGAGTTTGGACGGTGTCACGGCGACATTAGGCCTGTATAAGAACGGCGTGCTGGATACCGAAAGGGGCTCTTGGGCGGTCGACCTGAGTACGGCCCAAGCGTTTGATGCAAGCAACTGCAAATTGCTGTGCAGTCTGCCGATTGGTCTGCAAGAGGTTCCTGCCGGCTATACGGTTGGACTGGTTGTGGAAAGTGAGACGACGGATAGCGACGGTATTGTTGAGGGAATTACCGGTACAGACGGTCGGCCTTTGGTTGCAAACGGCACGGCGGCCGGTAGCACAGAAAGCGATATCGTATACATCACGGTCAAGACCGTCAACGAGAAACTGTTGACACTTGAAAATGTTGAAGTTTATAACGATTCCGAACTGGTATTGACCTTCTCGGAGCCGGTGAATCTTCCGACCGATTCGTATATCGGATTGAATCTGTTGAGCAATCCTAACGGCGGTACGATGTACTATACCTACGAGAGCAAGGCTTATAAGGTAGTAAATACGGACATGAGCACCAATTCCGCATGGACTCTCTGCCAATGGAACTTGCTCAATCCTCAATATTATAATGATGCGCACACGCAGATCAAGGTTACGCTCAAGGGCGGCACGATGAAGGGAAAGGGCGCATTGGCGACCTATTCTGAGATCGTGGCGGTTTCGCAGAAGATGCCCAAGGATGCCTGCTTTGTGTTGTGTATTGCGGATACCAATGCAACCACTCAGCCCGGCGGTAACAAGCGCGTGGAATCGCTGACGGCTACCGACGGCACACCGTTGCTGGCTACCAGAACGCATAATTCGCTTGATCAGAAGCAGTTTGTGATGTCGCCCGATATTCGGTTAAAGGGTGCCGTTATTCACAGCGATAAGGTCGTAGAGATGCAATTCTCGTCACGGCTGCAACTGTTTACCTTTGCTAATAATGTATCGATCGCTATTGGTCAGTATGATTCTAATGGCGTGCTTGACAGCACCAAGACCAGTTGGCCGGTTACGGTGAGCAGTAAGGGCACTAGCCTCAATCTGGCATACAATGTTTTCGGTACTGTTGCAGAAATGCCGCAGGCCGAAGCCGGCTATACCCTCGGCTTGATGATTTCCGCTAAGAAGGGATCGATCAACGGCGTCATCGACGGTGTGCTTGGCAGTTACAGCCAGGTATTGAAGGCAACTCATGCCGTTGCTGGAAATGATGTCGCCATTGCGCCTGTTTCGTTGAGCGGTGAGGCAACCCTGGATGTGGAAAAGGTCGAGATTGTTAATGACAATACGTTCATTCTTACCTTTACCGAGGATATTGAAGTTCCCGAGAGCGGTACATACTACGCCGGACTGACTCTCTATAACCTCTTGCACAATAAGATATTCAAATATAGCTGGAATGGTACGGCGTATCAGGTGAAGGACGACGGTACCAATATGGGCCAGTGGACGCTTGCGGTTAGTCGCTATGGGTACAGTGACAACAAATTGCAAGCAAAAATCAGAGGTAACATGGCAGGTGGCACTCCGGCCTCCTATTCCGAGATTCTCAAGGTTGTGGATGCGGCAACGGATGCCGAGCTCGTGTTGCGTCTTTCTGATGCGGTCAACAACTGGGATACGCCCGGCTACAATGGCTATGTGGATGCCATCGGCAACGACAAGAAGAGCCTGCTGGCAGCGGATTGGAGCCGCGCAGAGGATCAGAACGACTACGAGTATACTCTTATTCAGAAGGGCTTGTATGTAGAATCTGCCGTAGTGGAAGATGAAGATACAGTCAAGGTCACTTTCCCCTATCCCGTCAAGAATGTTGATGCCAATGGTGAGGCAATACTGCGATTGGTGTCGAGGCAGGACGGGGACTTCCATTGGGGCGAGATCAACGGCGAGTATCCGGAATGGGGTAACCGAGTTAATTTTGTTCCTGCCAATCCGGAAATCGAATATAACGACGTATGGTATTATCACTATTCGGATCTGAAGGCGCTTTACACGGCTGTCAATGATCCCAACAACCAATACTACGGATATATCCTGGCGCTGAGCTTGCTCGATTCGACCAATGATAACGATGGCTATGTGCAGAATTTTGTTGATGCCCAAGGGAATTGGTTGGTCACCTCGAACACCGCAAAAGACGGCAGCTATACCGCAATCGTGGATTTCAACAGCGTTTTGGCGACGAAGCCCAGTGCGGTGGAGATGACGGGAGAGGATGTAATGACCCTCATCTTCGATGATGCCGTTCGGGCGGATCAGGTCGAAAATGTCAGCCTTCGCTTTATGGATGAAAACGGTGCACTTGTCTATTACGATAATGGTCGTTTTAATGTCAGTGAGACCGGTACGCTTCTGGATTTCCCGACTATTGCCACGAAGGCCGACGAAGAAGGGAAACAGTGGAACCTGACTATGGAACTTCCCAAGCCGCATAGCGGGCTGGATTTGCGCACGTTCCAAGCACTGCGTGAACTGGCTGCCGAGAAGGGCTATACCCTCAAGGTTGCCTATGCCCCCACTGCCGGATTTAAGATGTTCTATTGCGATATTACCTATAAGTATAATGAAGACAATACACTGGGTGATTTTAAGATCGAAAAGGTCAAGCAGACCAGTTCTCACGAACTGTTGATTACCTTTAGCCACGATATTGCCGATCTTGTGGATATGAACGGCAAGAATAAACCCTATATTGCGTTGCGTTTGGTCGATCCGAGCACCGGAGCTTTGGTGCGTTATAATCAGGGCAGTAATGATCCCTCAACCATGACGCCGTCCGGCACAAAGGTGGCCAGATATATGCAGTGGGGTTCCCAGCGTGTGGATATCAATGGCAATAACCGCAATCAGTTGCTGGTCACCTTCGCCGAGTCTTTGGATGTCGGGAATCTGATTCGTCAGACCAACATGGTCGAGGAGCTTCAGTCCTACGATGTTGTACTGACCTTTGAGGAGGCCGACCCCGGTAACGGCACGTTCACAGCCGGTAACGGACTTGTGCATCATATCCGCCGTGCCGCTGACGGCAAACAGCTGCCCGGTACCTTCCTGACCGGTGGCGTGGATAGCGTACTGTATTTCTTTAATGAAAAGGATCTGTATGATCCCACGGCCGAGATCTATGTCGAGTCGATCAAGGTTGTCGGTCAGACCAGCATTGTCGCTACCTTCAGCGAGGCGGTACAGCTGTCGGGAGGTAAGGGCGTTGTTGCGCTGGTCAATACCCAACTGAATGTTATGACCGATGAAAACGGAGTAGCCTATGAATGGGGCGGAAGTCTTCGGATCTACGATGATGCCCGCACACAGGTTCTGTTCTCTCTTGAGCATACGTATAACAATGCAACCTATCCGATGGAGGGGTTGGACGATATTGTCAATGCCAATCTGGAGCGCGATGACTATAAACTGATGTTCGGTATTCGTGACAGCGGCAATTCGGATGGCCGTGTCAGCAACATTACTACCGAAACGGGTAAGGTCCTGCTTGCCGATCTCTTCAGTAATAACGCCGACACCGTATGGTGCCTGATTGATCAGTCGCAGATTCCGCAGGGCGAACTGACCATGACCAAAATTGAGGTCATCTCCGACGTTGCGGCAGTGGCTACTTTCTCGGCTCCCATTGAGATTCTCGGTAAGCCCTTTATGTGTATCCGTTGGTTCGATGCGCAGGGACGTATGTTGTATAAAACGGCAGACGGTGAGTATGTGGTTACCAGTAAGACCAACGACAAGACAAACGAACCGATGCAGTGGACATTGAAATGGGAGTGGTACAACGAAGAGCATACCCAGATCAAGCTTCTGCTTGCAGGCTCACGTGCAGGTGTGTCCAATTTCTCGGATTTTTACGGCTTTGACTATAACGCCCTTGTTGAGGGAAGTTACATCAGCATCGGCATGGAAGAGCTGGCTCCTGAGGCATTGAAGGGAAACTGGCATATTGACAATGTTAAACTGGCCTCCGATCCCCGTATTGCATTGAAGGCCACTAAAGTCAAGGGTTCCCTTTATGATGGTATTTATATCGACGGACTCAGCTATGGTTTTGAGCCTCGTGAGATAACCATTAGCTCGGTCAAGATCGTCAATGATATGCAGCTGCGCATCACCTTCTCTGAGCCGGTTGAACTGATCGGCAAGGTCTACGCCGCTATCCGTTTTGTTGATAAAGATGGGAAATTGATCACTTGGGGCGATGAATACAATCGTGCGGTTATGCAGTTTGGCGGTAATATTGTCTTTGAGAATAATACTCAGACCTCAATGATCTGGACGATGAATGGCAAAAATACATTCGGTGCCAATAATATCTATGATATCGTCAATTACCAGAACGGCTTAAAGAGATTGGCCGGCACCCACATCCAGTTCTGTATTGAGGAGCTGACCGTTGAGGATACCATTACGGTTGTCGGTAAAAACGGATTTATAGATAATCTGATTTCCAAAGATGGCCTCAATCATGTCAAAGCGACTATGCCCGGCGGCTATGACGGCATTTATAAGGATTTCGATGTCTCTATACTCAAGGGTGCGAAGCCGCTGGAACTGCTTTCGGTCAAGGCGGTTGACGATCAGACGCTGGAGATCGAATTCTCAGAGGGCGTGTTGATTGATGAAACCGACGAGCATCTGACCATGGCTATCCGTTATCTCTCTCCCTCGGGTGACAGTGAAGTTTTGACTAACGGTAAAACAGCAAACTTTAAGGGGAATTGGGAATACAAGGATGATAGTAAGAAAGTTATCCTTTGGAAACTCAAATCCAGCAATGCGAAAAGTCTGACCCAAATATTCAATTATGAAGGCACACTCAAATGGAATATGGGCGCCCGCATCTGTTTCGTGCTGATGAACGGGAACGAAGAGCTTCCTGCCAACACCACGCGAATGAAGGGCATCACCGATCTGAGCGGCTACCGTCATCTGTCATGCGGCATGATGAAAATTGCTACCATAAAGATGGATGTCGAGATCGCTTACGACAAGCCGGATCCGATCGTCGAGTCGGACACGAAGAATGAAGAAGTGATCGAATACTATTCCAACTATCTCCCGTTCATCATCGGAGTGGGTGCAGCGCTGATTATCTGTGCCGTTGTGGCTGTTGTGATCGGCAAAAAGAAGGAGGGTAAATAATGAAAATGAAAAAGATCATCGTTGCCCTGCTCGCCATATTGGCGATCATAGCCGGCCTGCCGGTGTCGGCGGCGCAGCGGGAGCTGACCTTTGAACGCGCAGTACAGATCAACGATACGCAAATCGTTTTAGAGTTCTCTGAGCCGGTTGCCGTCAACATTCACGGAAATAATAGAGGCCCGTATGTTGCGATTCGTTTGGTTAACGGTTTGGGCGGCGGAACGCTCTTTGATAAAACAACGGATAAGGATCCCTTATACAAGAAAAATCTGCAGTGGCCGGGAATGCTTCAATATCTCGATGAGAAGCACGATCGTCTGCTCTGGACGATGACCTCGGGTGGAACGTCGTTTGGGGTTACTACCATCAATGATATCGTCAATTATAAGGGCGTACTGGCCGATTACTCGGATCGTCGTGTGGCCATTGTCATTGAAGAGGTTCCTTTTGATGAGACCAAGGTAACAGCCAATGATGCTATCGACAATATTACGACGGAGGATGGAGAGGTTTATCTGACTCCCACCTATCCCGCGGGCTGGGAGCGTGTTACGGCTCCCTTTACGGTAAACTACTCCTATCCGGCTGATTTGAACAAGGTCCAATCAACGGAACTGTTTGCCAGCAGTGATACATATGCTGTGCCTATACTTGAACCGGGCGACATTACGGATTTGGAAGACAATAAAAATTCGGTTGTGCGTGTACTGAAAAACAACACAATCATTACTGCCGCCATTCTGGGCGGTGGTGCACTGCTCTGTGTGGCAATGATCGTAACGTCTCTGATAGTCAGAAAGAAGAGGAGGGCATAAGCAATGAAAAAAATCATAGCGTTAATACTTACGGTCGTGATGTTGCTTGGTGCGTTGGTCGGATGCGGTATGGCATCCTCTGCACAGCAAAGCGACGATCCTGCCGTTCGTGCCAAGACTTGGCTGGAAAAGCAGATCAAAGCTAACACCTTGTTCTCCTTTGTCTATGACGGTGCGGCGTATGCCGAGCATATTAAGGGCTGGAAAAAGACAGTAGAGGAAAAGGATAACGCCTGGACGGTTACCTATAAAAAGGATGACCTTGTTGTCTGGTCGGAGATCACCTTCGATGAGGAAATGGCGGCAGTGGAATGGACGAATTACTTTAAAAACGAAGGATCGTCCGATTCCTTGGTCATCAGCGATATTCTGGCGATCGACAGTACCCTGTCGGTGAGCAATCCGATTGTGACCACGGCCGAGGGCTCCACCCCGTTGGCCACCGACTATCAGCCGATCACGCAGGATTTGACCAAGGTGCCGGAGTTCTCCATGAACACGACCGGTGGTCGATCCTCGCAGGGGGCTTGGCCGTATTTTGATATCAGCAACGGCGAGTACGGCGTTATGGGCGCCATCGGCTGGACCGGAGACTGGAAGGCTGATTTTGTCAATCAAGAAGGGGAGATTCATATTGGTGCCGGTATGCG
>JAZKZU010000119.1:0-1907 GCA_045612825.1 Eubacteriales bacterium | reverse complement strand
CCCATCAATAAGACCATCTCGGAAGAGATCTATAAGGGTGTCGACTATGTCACTCCCAACGAAACCGAGGCCGCCGCTCTGGCCGATATGGACGTAGTTGAAACTATCGACGATGCCCGTGAAGCCGCCAAGCGTATCATCAAACTCGGCGCTAAGGCCGTGCTGATCACCCTCGGCTCCAACGGCTCCTTCCTCTATAACGGCACGGAAGAATTCCACGTGATGCCTATTAAAGTTCAGGCCGTCGATACCACCGGTGCCGGCGATGCCTTCAACGGCGGTTTTGCCTGCGCCAAGTCCTATGGTCTGAGCGATCTGGAAGCCATGCAGTTTGCTACCTGTGTAGCCGGCCTCTCGGTTACCAGACAGGGCACATCCCCCGCCATGCCCACTCGTGACGAAGTGCTCGAATGTTTAGAAAAGAACTTCAAATAAAAAGAAATCGGAACCGAAAGGTTCCGATTCTTTTTATTTGAATGTATAACCCAACGCCTCATAAACAAGGGTGCGGATGTTGGGATGAATTACGTTGTAGGCAAACAAGCAGTTTCGTACCTGCTGGAAGTATCCAACGGCGATCTCACGGTCACTGTCTACTAAAGCAAAAGAACCGGCTGCGCCATCCCAGCCAAATTCTCCAACGGGAGCGGTGTGGTCGATCTGTTCGGGATCGGTCAGAGTGCGTACTCCCAAACCGTAGCCGTAAGCCTTGAGCCAAGGCGTCTTGCGCAGATCTTGCAGGCGGGTTTCATCCAGCTGATTCGTTTTCATCAGGTCCAGCGTTTCCTTTTTGAGCAGTTTACCCTGCGAAAGAGCCGAGAGAATTTTGGTGTAATCTTCCGCTCGTCCGATCATACCGGCGCCGCCGCTGTAATAATTTTTTGAGAAAATACACTGACATTCTCCGCCCATCGGGGTAATGGAATCGCCGTTGCCGTTCGTCATATATTGGGCTACCAGTTTGTTGCGGTTGTTGTTATTGAAATTATAGGCAATCTCGGTCAGCCCCAACGGCTTAAATATCCATTCATTCACGTATTCCTCAAAGGTCTTGCCGGTAATGACTTCGGCAATCGCCGCCAAAATATCATGGCTCAAGCTGTACCGATAATGGGCGCCCGGCTCAAACTCCAAGGGGGTCTTGGCAATGGCGTTGGCCAGCGTTACCGTATCGGCATCGGGATTCTGACGAAGCGTTTCCCGAATGGCAAGGGTGTTCAAATCATAATTTAACCCGCTGGACATGGTGAACAGGTGCCGAACCGTCATCACCGTTTTCGGGCGGCTTCCGTCTTTAAGGGTCACGTTTGCAAAGGCCGGCAGATACTTGAATACCGGATCATCCAGCCCCAGTTTGCCCTCTTCATATAAGTGCAATACTGCCGAGCAGGTAACGACTTTTGAACAGGAATAAAGGATATAGTGATCTTCAATGTTCACAGGTTTGGTTTTGAAATAATCGCCGTAACCAAACTGCTCTCGATAGACCAACTCTCCCTTGTGATACACCAAAATATCACATCCGGGAATCACGTCGCAGGGAACGGTCTTTTGTAAATAATCATGCAACTTTTCAAAATTCATTGGTTTCACTCCTTATAATCCAAGCGGTAAGGTATATCCCGCCAATATGCCGAGTACGGCCGAAATGCCGATGATAAGTATGGGATGCACCTTCTTAAAGGCCAGCACCGCCATGCCCGCAAAGATGATCAGCGATAGGTAAAAGGGAAGTCCCGAGAAAACGCTGAAATTCAGCCCGTTCGGGAAGAACACCGTTTGTCCGATCGACAATACCGCCGCCCCGATCAAGCCAATTACGGCAGGTTTTAGCCCCGACATGGCGCCCTTGACGATTCGATTGGTCTTAAATTTCTCATAGCACTTGGCCACGATCAGAATGATGA
>JAZKZU010000118.1:0-2425 GCA_045612825.1 Eubacteriales bacterium | reverse complement strand
GACCGCTTGGCCTCCGACTTCCATCGCTACCCAGTACGGGCTGTCGTGGTTGCCTAACGATTTTAAGAAAAAGAACGGATTTTTGCGCTCGTTGCAACTATCCGAGGAGTATGGACTTTACCGCCAGTCTTGGTGCGGTTGCCGCTATTCGTGGCAGGAAAGGAAAGAACAATGAAAAGAAAGCATTTGCAATGGTCCTATATATTGGGGGACGTTCTGCTGGCCGTGGTCGCCATGTTTATGGCCATGTTCCTGCGCCTGGAAGGGCAGGTGTCCATCATGGCCCCGATGGATATGATGTTCTACCTCATCGGCGCTCCCGTCACGCTGGTCGCCGCTTCCTGTGCGCTGGGCGCTTATAACGGCATCTGGGCCTACATGGGCTTTTCCGATGTGTTTCGGCAGTTGTTTTCGGCCGCCGTTTCGGGCGTCGTATTTTTGGTGGTGCGCTTTACCGGCCTGCACGAGATCTGGATCTCGATCGTAGCCATCTACGTCATCCTCGTCTTTTGTGCCACCGTCGGCATCCGCATCATCCCCCGTCTGCGCCACTGGTTCTCGGCCTCCCGCCATTCGAAGGACGGGATCAATAAGCGTGCCATCGTCATAGGCGCGGGCGATACGGGCGCTATGCTCATTAAACGCCTGCTCGAATCGCATGACGACAGCATCTATCCCGTGGCCGCCATCGATGCCGATGAAACCAAGCACGGTATGCGCATCGCCGGCATCCCCGTCGTGGGCGGCGATGAGAAACTGGCCGATGCCGTTCGCAAATACAGCGCCGCTCAGGTAGTCATCGCCATCCCCTCGGTGCAGTCCGATCGGGTAGGGGAGATCTACGATATTTGTAAAACGCTCAAAATCCGCCTGCGCATCTTCAAAAATGCGGTGGATTTCCAAGGCTTCATGTCGGGCGATAAGCACGCCCTGCGTGATGTGTCGATTGAAGATCTGCTCTTCCGCCAGAGTGTTAAAACCGATATGGAACCGGTCGTCAACTACCTGCGTGGCAAAACCATTATGGTCACCGGCGGCGCCGGCAGTATCGGTAGTGAACTGTGCCGTCAGGCGCTGACCCACGGTTGTAAAAAACTGATCATTTTCGATATTCATGAAAACGGCCTGTTTGAACTGAATGAGGAATTCAAGCTCCGCTTCGACCAGACCCGCTACGTACTGGCCATGGGCTCGGTACGGGATAAGCGTCGGGTCGAGCAGGTGATTAAATTGCATAAGCCCGATATCGTCTTCCACGCCGCTGCTCATAAGCACGTGCCCATGATGGAAATTAACCCTATGGAAGCGGTGAAAAACAACGTTTTCGGCACGAAAAATATGCTCGAATGTTGCGCCGTCGGCGGGGTCAAGCGTTTCATTCTTATCTCCACCGATAAGGCGGTCAACCCCACCAATATTATGGGAGCCACCAAGCGTATGTGCGAACTGCTGGTCAAGTCTTATAACGGTTGCGGCATCGACTGCGTGGCCGTCCGTTTCGGCAACGTGCTCGGCTCGAACGGCTCGGTCATCCCCACCTTCAAGCGGCAGATCGAGGCCGGCGGCCCTGTTACCGTCACCCATCGGGATATGACCCGCTACTTTATGACCATTCCCGAAGCCGTGTCGCTGGTTATGACGGCCGGCACGCTGGCTAAGGGCGGCGAAATCTTCGTGCTCGATATGGGCCAGCCGGTCAAGATTTACGATCTGGCCAGCGACCTGATCCGCCTGTCGGGGCTGACACCCGAGGAGGATATCAAGATCGTCATTACGGGACTTCGCCCCGGCGAGAAACTGTATGAGGAATTGGTGCAGACCACCGAAACGGTCGACGCCACCAGCCACGAAAAAATCTTCGTCATGTCGGGCACTACGGTGGACGTGGAGAACTTCCACGATCGGCTCGACGATCTGCAAAAGATGCTCCGCTACACCTCCAACAACGGCGAAAAAATCCGCGTGGAAGTGTTCGATATCATCTCCCAATACGGCTTTGCCAAGGACGAAGAAGCCAATCAATAAACCCCCCAAGAGCCTTCTGTATGAAGGCTCTTTTTCTGTTCGTCATCGCTTTGGGTACGAACGATAAGCACCAGAACTATGCGCTCATCTCGATCGAGAGAAACGCCACCGCCTATTACGAAAAGGTCTCTCAGCTTTATCCCAACGTGCCCGTCACCGTCATCACCCCCTTCGAGAATCAGGGCGACGACTATGTAGAATCGTACATTAAGGTAGCAGAAAAGTTCGGCTTTAAGATTATCGACGGCCGCACCCTCATCCCCCCCAAGCGGTTCTTTTTTCATCCCCTACACACAAGATTGGTTCGATACGGCATATTCAAAAAGGCTTTATTTACAAAGTTGTTTTTCTTCTGTATGCAAAAATCCACGAATACGATATTTGAGCGGATCATATTGGC
>JAZKZU010000117.1:0-2669 GCA_045612825.1 Eubacteriales bacterium | reverse complement strand
CAAGGGCTGGATACAGTGATTGGCGAAAACGGGGTGGGCTTATCGGAAGGGCAGTCCCAGCGTTTGGCCATTGCCCGCGCGGTGCTTGGCGGCGCGCCGATCCTGTTGCTGGACGAGTGCACTTCGGCTTTGGATGAACAGACCGAGAAGACGGTGCTTGAGCGATTGAAGGCGTTGCCCGACCGAGCCTGCATTGCCGTTACCCATCGGCCTGCCGCTAAGGAGATTTGTGATCGAGTTCTGATTATTGAGGACGGTAGGATTCTATCCCGTGAGGGCAAATGATGAATTTCAAAGATATACAATTATATTTATTTGATATGGACGGAACCCTCTATTTGGGGGATAAATTGTACGATTTTACGGCTGATTTATTGAAAAAAATCAACGAAAACGGCGCAAAATATCTCTTTATGACCAATAATTCGTCCAAAAGTGTGGCCGATTACGTGAAAAAACTGCAAAAATTAGGCATTTTTGCCACCGAAAATGACTTTATGACCTCATCCCAAGCCACTGCATATTATCTCAAAAAGAATCATGCCGATAAAATGCTATATGTGTGCGGCACCGAGTCCTTAAAGGACGAGCTTCGCAAAGAGGGTTTCTCGATTACCGAGAAGCTGGATGAGGTGGAGTGTATCGTCATGGGGTTTGACACCGAGCTGACTTTCAAAAAGTTAGAGGACGTGTCCCGCTTGCTGTTGGGGAATCGGGAGTTGCCGTACATTGCGACCAATCCCGATTACGTATGCCCGACCGAGTTTGGCAGTGTGCCCGACTGCGGTAGTGTGTGCGATATGCTGTATAACGTCTCCAAGCGGCGGCCGCTGGTGATCGGGAAGCCCGAACCGCTCATGCCGAAACTGGCGATGGAGAAGTGGGGCGTGGATGCGGCGCATACCTTGGTGGTGGGTGATCGCATTTATACCGATATTAAGAGCGGGCTGGCGGCCGGTACCCATACGGCGCTGGTGCTTTCGGGCGAGACGACCCGTGAGATTTTGGAGGCATCCGAGGATAAGCCGGAGATGGTACTGGAAAGCGCAGCCGAAATTTTATCGGCGCTGGAGGAATAACCGATGTTTAGTGACGAGAATCCTAAGGTATGTCGCCTGTGTGAATATGCGGCGGCGATCGAGGGAGATATGATACATATGCTGTGCCGTAAAAAGGGTGTGGTGGACAAGGACGGCGAATGCCGCAAGTTTTTGTATGATCCGCTTAAACGGGTGCCGCACCGTGTGATGCTCAACACCGATTTTACGGCTGAAGATTTTTCGATTGAATGACAAAAGGGAATGCAGAAAAACTGCATTCCCTCTTTTTTATGGTGTAGAAGATCGGGTGGCTACGGCGGGTCGCGCACCTTGACAAACGCATCGAAGGATGGTACAGTATCATCAGACGATGTCAAAAATATGGCTCGAAACAGCAAATACATGGAGTATTTCCCGTCATCCCATAAAAACGGCGACACGCATTACTGGTGCACGATGTGGGCAAAGTCCGATCTTGTGCAATCAGGTGAGTATAGTGTAGTTGGGTTTGGCGGAAAATATTATGAGATTCAGAAACACGATGATGCGGACTTTGGATACCGTATAATTTCCCAACTTTCCAAGGAGCAGTATAAGAGACGAAAGGATAAAGATATATATGCTTGCGACATATCAACCGGAATCCAAGACGGAGGAACTGTTTTTGAAGGTATTGGCATATCTTCACAAGAATATGAAACTGTCCAAGAACGCCAGATTGACCATTATTCATCTGTGCGATACGGATCAGCAGATGGAAGCGTTCACGGATTGGGTGTTCAATCACATTCCGGAGACGGGAAATATTCCTTACGACGAGATCGACCTGATGTGCGTAGCCAACGACGTGCACAAGGGAGTACCGATCCGAACGCTCAAGGCGGACAAACCGTAAAGACAACCGAAACGAAGAAAGCTGACGGAGAGCCAAATCGGCTCTCCTCTCGTTTTACCGTAGAGGAAAACGATACCAGAATGCAAAAAACGGCACCCACGGCAAGGTTCAGCGCTTCGGGCGGTTCCTTTTATGATGGAACGGGTAAAAATCTTTTAGAGGGCAAAATTAAAGGCGTGTGGGCGGCGCAGGTCGACCTATTGGAGAAGATGTCTCGATTGTTGGGGCTGAACATCGAAATTTATGAGTCGCAGGATGGTATCATTACCGATCGGCGGGGGAAGGTGCATGACGATATTAACGGCGCCTTTCTACGGGACGGGGATGTTATTATTGTCGACCTGAAGGCCGGCGTCGATTATTCGGGCTTGATGACCAATACCCTGGCGCACGAACTGGGGCATCGGATCCGCGCATGGTCGCCGACGAAGTTTTATGCCTTGGCCGATTATCTGATGGAGCATTTTCCCGAGGTGAATGCCAATGCCATGAAATTCATCCGTAACAAGATGAATGCAGATCTCAGCCTTTCCTTTGACGATGCCTATGAAGAGGTGGTGTGTGATGCACTGGAGGCCATGCTCAACGGCGAAGAGGTGATGGCGCACATGGAAGCGATCACTCATCAGGACGCCGAGCTGGGGCGGCGATTGTTGAAAGAGACTCGACAGGCGGTTAATCGGATGATTGCCGTATTTAAGAGGGATGAATTCGATTACAGTCCTCGGACTGAG
>JAZKZU010000116.1:0-1851 GCA_045612825.1 Eubacteriales bacterium | reverse complement strand
TGTATATGCACGGCGGCGTCATCCACGAGCAGGGCGCTCCCGCCGAGATTTTCGGCAACCCGCAAAAGCAGGAAACCAAGGACTTCCTCTCCCGCTTTTTGGGTACGACCGTATGAGTAAACGACTAAAGGAAATTGTTTCCTATCTCTTTTGGGGTGTGCTTACTACCCTCGTCAGTTGGCTGACCTATAGCCTGTTTGTTTGGCTGACGGGTGGGGTGATCCTATCCAACCTCCTGTCTTGGGTCTGTGCCGTCACCTTTGCCTTTGTTACCAACAAGCAGTGGGTGTTTAGGAGTACCGATTGGCGGGCCCAAACGGTATGGCGTGAGGTGGTTGCCTTCCTGTCGGCACGGCTGGTTACGGGCGTGCTCGAACTGGTCGGCGTGCCCGTCTTGGCCGCATGGGGCTTGGGACAACCCATCCTCGGCATAGAGGGACTGGGCGCGAAAATGATTGTGACCGTGGTCGTGATCCTGCTCAATTATGTATTTTCCAAACTCATCATATTTAAAAAATGAGAGCCATCGGCTCTCATTTTTAGTTGTGAGTTAGGAGTTATGAGTTATGAGCTGTTGGTTGAAATCTCGCTTGCCGCTCGATTTCTTCCATTTTATAATAGGAAAGAAACCGAACGTCGGTGAGGTTTCCTCCGCAACTCATAGTTCATAACTGATAACTCATAACTTTTTGTGCACATTTCGTGCACAAATGTCTTGCCATTTGCAAAAAAATGTGGTAGTATAGTCTAAAGTGCGTGTACTACACCCACGAATATGATACATAGGAGATGAACGCATTGGATTCCAAACTGGCGCTGTATATCGTCAAGCGAGTTCTGCTTGCCATATTTACGATATTTCTCGTCATAACCATTACCTTCTTTGCCATGAAAGCCATCCCCGGCGGCCCCTTCCTCTCGGAGAAAGCGGCTACCCCTGCCGTCACCGCCCAGCTCGAGGCCAAGTACGGCTTGGATAAGCCTCTCATGGAGCAGTATGTTACCTATTTGAATGACGTACTGCATTTCGACTTCGGCCCTTCGATCAAGAACCGCGGCCGCACCGTCACCGATCTGATGATGGAAGGCTTCCAAACTTCGGGTAAACTGGGCATCATTGCCGCCTGTGTCGCCATCGCTTTGGGGCTGACTATGGGCGCCCTCGCCGCCGTTTTCCACGATAAATGGATCGATAAGCTGATCATGGTGCTGTCCACCGCCTCGGTGGCCATGCCCTCATTCGTTATCGCTACGATACTGCTATTGCTGTTCTGCGTGGCCCTGCCCCTCTTCCCGTCCAACGGTTCAACCGGTGCGGGTCTGGTGCTGCCCGTAGTCGCTTTGGCCATGTATCCTACGGCCTATATTACCAGACTTACCCGTTCCTCCATGCTCGATGTCATGGGTCAGGATTACATCCGTACCGCCCGTGCCAAGGGCGTGTCGCCCACCAAGGTCATCTTCAAGCACTCGCTGAAAAACTCGGTCACGCCGGTTATCACCTACGTCGGCCCGATGATCGCCTTTATTTTAACCGGTTCGCTGGTCGTTGAGCAGATCTTTGCCGTGCCCGGCATCGGTAAATATTTCTTCTCGTCCATCATCAACCGTGACTATCCCATGGTCATGGGCACCACCATCTTCTTGGCCACCATCATGGTCATTATGAACCTGCTGTCCGATATCGCTTATAAGATTTTCGACCCTCGTGTCGACTTGTCGTAAAGGAGGAAAAAGAACATGGAACCAAAGAAAAACTTTTTCTCCTCTCAGGTCGATTTAGAAGCCGCCTTCGGGCGCGCCAGCGACGAGGAGGAGGGCCTGCAGGCTCGTATGCGCCCCTCTACCACC